>NZ_DBLYVB010000030.1:0-20384 GCF_057604405.1 Hominiventricola sp. | reverse complement strand
AGTTATCTAAAGATTTTGCTCATTATAATTCAATAAAATCAAGGAATTTTAATGTCTGGTGGAATTTACCACTGCACTGGAATTTAAAATTTCAAGTCAGCTTTTATTTTCGCGAAAAAATTTTTTATAACTATAAGAAAAGACAGGACATCCGACAAAGCTTTTCTGTCAGATACCTGCCTTTTCTCTTTCCATATTATTATTTCAAATACCTGCTGTTATTTTACCTCAAATTTACAGCTTCCCTTGGTCAGCACATCCACTGCGTTCTGTGCTGCCATGAGGCTCATCTTGCTGCTGGCCTCTTTCGTTGCTGCGCCTGCATGGGGTGTCAGGATGCAGTTGGAAAGGCTGCACAGACGGCTGTCGTACGGGGGCTCGTCCACGGTAGCATCCAGGCCGGCCGCGCGGATCTCGCCTGATGCGAGAGCCTCGTAAAGGGCATCCTCATCCACAATACCGCCTCTTGCTGTGTTGACAAGAATAGCTTCGTTTTTCATAACCTTAAACTGCGCGGTACTGAACATATGTCTAGTCTCCGGCGTCAGGGGAGAATGGATGGTGATGAAATCTGACTCCCTGATCAGGGTATCCAGATCTACATACTCTGCGCCGCACTCTTTCTTGAATGCCTCGTCCTGATACTGGTCGTAGCACAGGATCCGCATGTTGAAGCCGGTGCAGCGTTTTGCAACGCCCTTACCGATCCGGCCTGCGCCTACTACACCAAGAGTCTTCTCCCACATTTCCAGTCCCTGGGGACGAACCTGGTTCTTTGCCTTGATGCCGTTGTCCATGGTGGTCACGTTTCTTGCGCAGTCCAGCATGAGTGCCATTGCCATATCTGCCACGGAATCTCCGTTGGCGCCGGGGGTGATGGTCACTGCCACGTTGTGTGCAGCTGCTGCCTTCACATCTACCTTGTCATAGCCCACGCCATAACGGGAGATGACTTTCAGCTTGCTGCCGCAGGCGATGAGCGCCTCATCGTAGTCCTCCAGGCCGGCGATGACAGCATCTGCCTCGGGCAGTTCCTTCTTTAACTGCTCCGGGATCGGGCCGTCAGCAGCTACCAGTTTCTTTACTTCACAGTCGTTTGCTGCCAGCAGATCCAGTGCCTTGCTGTCAGCGGTTCCAAATGATCTGGCGGTAACCAGAACTTTATATTTTGCCATTTTGCGATCTCCTTTACTCCTACTCCCACTCGGTGTGGAAGTGTCCTTCCCGGTCGGTTCTCTCATAGGTATGCGCACCGAAGCAGTCTCTCAGCGCCTGCACGAAGTTCACCGGCATCTGCTCACTGCGGTAGTAATCATAGTAATGAAGCGCAGAAGCAAGTGCGGGAACGGCAATCGCCGCATTCTCCGCTTTGGTGACAGTCTCCCGCAGGGCGGGCTCCAGATCGCCGATATAAGAGAAGGTGTCTGTCAGAATGAGATTTTTCTCATTTTCTTTCAGGGAATCTTTTACTTCTGTCAGCAGTTCGCTGCGGATGATGCATCCGGCTCTCCATACGCCGATCAGATCTGCCAGGTCGATGTCCCAGCCATTCTCATCAGATGCCTTTGCGATCAGCGCCATGCCCTGGGCATAGCTCACAATGATGGAAAGAAGCAGCGCGTCTCCCAGCTTCTTCGCGCAAGTATCCATGACAACCGGAACCGCCGTTGCAGAAAGCTTCTGATAGCCTTCTTTGCGGACTTCCTTATCAGAAGAAAAGTTTCTTGCAAATACTGCCTCAAAAATGGTGGGAATGTATACGCCGCGGGCAATGGATTCCTCCAGGGTCCACCGGCCGGTTCCCTTCTGGGCAGCCACATCCAGAATTTTCTCCACAAGAGGGGTGCCGTCCTCGTCCATTTTTTCCAGGACGCTGACGCTGATGTCGATCAGATAGGAATTGAGGCGGCTGCTCTTCCACTCCCGGAAGATGTCCGTGATCTGTTCATGGGTCAGATGTAACCCGTGCTTCATCACATAGTACGTCTCCGCGATGAGCTGCAGCACCGCATACTCAATGCCGTTGTGCACCATTTTCACATAATGGCCCGCACCCTCTCTGGAAATATACGTACAGCAGGAATCTTCCCCGCAGTGTGCGGCGATGGTCTGCAGGATGTGCCGGGATGCCTCCCAGCCCTTCCGGCTTCCGCCAGCCATCATGCTGGGGCCGTAAAGCGCACCCTTCTCGCCGCCGGACACGCCGACGCCAAGATAACAGATGCCTTTGCTCTCCAGATCCTCATACCGGCGGGCAGTATCCTTGAAGTAGGAATTACCGCCGTCAATGAGCACATCGCCCTGCTCCAGAAACGGAAGCAGCTCGGCGATGACGCTGTCCACTGCCGGACCCGCAGTTACCATCATAAAGATAATCCGCGGTGTTTTCAGGCTTTCAACCATTTCCCGGACATCCGCACACACTGCGTAATGATCCTCCTTGCCCGGCACCGCAAAACGTGCTCGCTCTGCATCACTTTTGCTGTAAGCCGCTACCCGGAAATCATGATGGATCATGTTCTTTGCCAGGCTGCTTCCCATTACGCCAAGACCATACAACGCAATATCACAATTTTTCATGCCGTGCCTCCAAAATATTATTCTCTTACAAGAGCAACTGCCTCTGCGGTCAGTTTCTCGATCTCATCAAATTTGCCTTCCTTGATCAGGCTCTCTTTTACCATCCAGCTGCCGCCGCAGGCGATGATCTTCGGACTTGCCAGATACTCCTTTACGTTACCTGCATTCACACCGCCGGTGGGCATGAATCTTAAGGACGGGAACGGGCCGGAAAGTGCCTTGATGGTAGCCAGTCCGCCGTACTGGGATGCCGGGAAGAATTTTACAACCGGAAGGTTGTACTCCATTACCATCATGATCTCAGTAGGTGTGCATACGCCCGGGAATACCGGAATATTGTTCTCTACTGCGAACTCAGTAACTGTTTTGGAGAATCCAGGAGTAACGATGAACTTTGCTCCGGCCTCTTTTGCCTTCTTTGCCTGCTCCAGGTTGGTTACGGTACCTGCACCAACGAGCATCTCAGGGCATGCCTCGGAGATTGCCTTGATGGAATCTGCTGCAGCCGCGGTACGGAAGGTTACCTCAGCAACCGGAAGTCCGCCTGCGATCAGTGCTTTTGCCAGCGGCACTGCATCCTTTACATCCTGAAGTACCACAACAGGAACCAGTTTCAGCTCTTCGATTTTCTTGTTTACATCCATTTTTCTCTTCCTCCATTTGATTTTTTATTGGTTTATATTAATTAAAATATTACCCGTAATGAAACATTTGCCCCATCAGCAGCCTGCTTCATAGCATTTCAGGTATCTCTCGAATTTCTTCTCATAAAAATCTGCCATCTCCGGGTTTGGATGAATGATCTTCGCCGGTGCGGGGTCAAAATCCCGTACATCACCGATCACACCAGCCAGCTCCATAGCCAGTACTGCACCGCCAAGCAGTGAGCCCTGCTCGTTGTCATCCACCTCCAGATCCTTCTGGAAAATATCTGCACACATCTGTGCCCATGCCGGGGAATGCAGGATACCGCCGGAAAACTTGATCCGTTTTGGCGGTTCATTCACCTTTGTCAGCATCTTGTAGCAGTGGTACAGGTTGAAAAGAACACCCTCCTGTACTGCCAGATAGAGATCATTGGCCTTGTGTTTCGGCAGGATCTCCAGAAAACCGCCCTTTCTCTCATCATTCCAGCCGGGGCAGCGCTCACCGAACAGAAACGGCAGGAATACCGGGTTCGTCTCCCGGTCGGTGATGCCCTTCTCGATCTCTCCATAGGAAACATCCTGACCAAAGGCGTGATCCTTATACCAGTCGATGCAATTGCAGCAGCCGTTGGTGGCTGCGCCGCTTAACCATGCCTTGGGGGACATGTAGCACCAGGTGCTGGGCTGATCCGGCAGTACCGGCTGTGCGGTCGTCAGACGGATGGCACCGCTCGTTCCGACAGAAAAGGTCATTACCCCCTCCACGGAAGCACCCACACCCACCTGGTTCAGGCCTCCGTCGGAGCTGGTGGGAACAACCGGGATACCCGGCTTCACACCCAGCGCCGCTGCCGCCTCCGCCGTCAACGGATACGTATGCTTATAATCGATCACCTCAGAAAGCTGATCCTCGGTGATGCCTGCCTCTTTCAGGATCTCCGGATCATACTTTTTCGTATGGGTATTCAGAAGTCCTGTTCCAGAAGCCAGGCACTCGGTGATGATCCGCTTACCGGTCATCCGGTAGTTGTTGTATGTACCCTGCCCGAATATATAATGCCTGCTTAAATCATAGCCCTTCTTTTTCAGAAGAAGCAGCTTAAAGAACGGATAGATGGCATTGACCATACATCCGGTCTTATTGTAAAACCATTTTACATACTCCGGATCTTCCCGGAGTTCCTTACACACCTCCGCAGCCCCGGTGTAGGACCACAGATAGACCGGTGTCACAGGCTTCATATCCTGATCGCACAGGAACAGGCTGTGCCAGGTACCGCTCAGAGAAATCATGGAAATCTCATGGCCCGCTGCCACTTCTCTTCCCAAAGCGATCATCTGTTCATAGACATTATCCGCCTTGTGCATCGTCACATCTTCGTAGTTACCGGTGTACGCCCGCGATTTCACATCAAATTTTCCGGTGTCTGTATCATACAGCATCGCCTTGGCTGATGTGGTACTGGCTTCCAATACCAAAATGTTCATATTCCCTCAACCTTTCTACAATCATTTTAATTTATAATATTTTTTATTCTTTAAAAAAAATTTTTTCTTTATCAAACTCAATTTTATTATAGAATTGTTTTGGGCATTCTGTCAACAGAATCTGTTCAATTTTCTTGATTTTAAACAGATTATACAAGCACTGTATATCAAAACATTTTTTCCACCTTCAACACCCGCATGATCGTCTTCTTTGTGTTATTATAATGGATATTGATGGCGATCTTCAGCGCCTGTTCATCCTTTTCACAGATAGCATCCAGCATCTGACGGTGCTCCATCACCCCGGCCACATCCTTCTCCCGGGACTGCCTCTGGAACACATAATTGGAATATACGAAAGGATTGATGCTCTTGTAAACATCCAGAATCTTCCGGTTGCCAGTACATTTCAGATATAATTCATGGAACTTATAGTCATACATGTAATTTTTCAGATACTGCTCCAGGGAAGCATTTTCACCGATATCCGCCACAATCTCCAGATGTTCTTCCACATTCTTTCGCATCTCTTCCTGGAAGATCCGGTTGCTGGCCACTGTATCGATGACTTCTTTTGCATAGTAGAGATCCATCATCCTGCGGATATCAAAAATCTCTCCTGCTTCATCCGGAGAAAACTCATGTACCTTCATGCCCTGTCTCGGATAATTGTCAATGACGTGCTCCGTGCAGAGTCGGTTCAGTGCCAGCTTCACCGGTGTCTCACTGACGCCGTAACGGGCAGACAGCTCCTTCGTCTTGAGCTTCTGTCCCGGCAAAAGCACATGCCCCACAATGTCCCTTCGGATCTGCTCATAGATGGTATCCACCAGCGTTTCTTTTCCGTTTTCTATCTTTCCACTTGCCATTTCTTTTCTGTCTCCATTTCTTTCAATACTACTTTTCTATAATGTACCATAAAATTCATAAAATCAGCAACCATTCCCTTGCATTTTATGTCATCATCTTTTTATTTTCTGCTAACATTTCAAAAAATCATGACATGCCGGGATCCGCCGGAAGCTCCTCCCCATCTGCCGCCGAGGTGGCCAGATGGTCGCACCGCTCGTTGTATGCATGCCCTGCATGGCCCTTCGGGAGTTTGACAGTTAAATATTAGAAAAATCACTGCCGGTCTTATAAAGCCTGTATTTTTTTGTCAAATTTTCCGAAATTATACGTGCGCTTTTATACGCTTTGTTGTATGATATATATGATGTCACAAGGAGGTGTCACATTTGTATATTTCAATCACAGGCAGTGTAAATAACAAAGATGTATATATTAAACGTTCCTACAGATATTGATTTTGGAAAACGTATCCGTACTCTGGGGGAAATTAAAAAAGTTTTAGCAAAGACCAAAAAGTAGAAAAAACACCATGAAAATCTGACAAAGCAGAAAACCCGCCAAGCCCTGTATTTACTGGGTTTAACGGGTGTTTTATATCCATTTAGCTGCAAAAGTCAGGGTATTATACCATTGCGGGGCATGGTTTGCAAATGTAAAAAGGGACTGCAGTTTTAAACCGCAGCCCCCATTTCTATTATTCCTGCCTATTCTTCTTTTTTCTGTTCTTCCTTCTTCTGCTTCCGTCTCTTCCGGATCTTCTTCACTGCCAGTACCACTACTATAATGATCACCGCCCAGACGATGAGGATTGGCAGGGAACCAAGTATCACGATAACGAATCCCCTCATATCTCTGCCCACGGTATAAAGGCTGTCGCCAAACCGGTCTTTGATTTCTCCGAAGAAACTCTTCTCTCCCGTATCGGTAACCCGTTCCACTTCATCCACATCCACGTTGACGGTACTGTAATCAATCTGGTTATCCAGCATGCGAAGCTGGCTTCCGTAATTTTCCAGTTCATACCGGACATCAGAAAGCTTGCTCTCAATGGCCAGCAGATCTTCCATATTTTCCGCCTGGGAAAGTAGTTCCAGCAGTCGCTCCTGCTCGGTCTCCAGTGCTTTCTTCCGGCTTTCCACATCCACATACTGGAGAGTTACATCCTCTACAGATTCATTTTTCTGGGTTACGTTTCCGAGTTCACCCACGATATCCACAAACTGATCCAGCTGATCTGACGGAATCCGGATGGTGTAGCTTGCATACCTGGTACTCTTATAATAATAGCTATTACCACTGATCGAGGAATTTTCAATATAACCGCCCAGCTCTGTAGTTTTTGCGCTTAAATCGCTTAATACCGAATCAAATTCCGTGGTCTGTAAGGACAGATAAATGGTACGAATCAGTTTCCGTCCGTTCTCAACTGTAGACTCCAGTCCATTTTCCGAGGTAACACCACTTCCACTGTCCATGGCAGTTTCTTCATAGGCATCTTCTGTCATACTCGCATCATACTGACTGCCCGCATAAGCCGTGTCCATGGCAGCACTGCTTTTCGAAACAGCACTTTCCGTCGTCATCATGGACTTGCTGCCACAGCCTGCCGCTAATAACATCATGCCTGCCAGTAAAAACGCCAATACTCTCTTCTTCATACAATCCCTCCTTTACTGTCCGGAGGCTTCCGCTGCCTCCTGTTCTTCCATTTTTTCTGCAAATACTTCCTCAAATGTAAATTCTGCACTTACCTGCTGACCATCTACATAAGCAATCACCCGGTATTCCTGCGCGCCATAGTCAATATCAAAATCTGACAGATTGATTTCCATATCGATCGCCATTTTCCCTTCCAGATTTTTCCAGGTTCGCTGTTCATACTGTTTGTGTGGAATGACATACCAGGTAGATCCAATCTGCACTTCGATGTCATAACCATCCAGATAACGCACCGCATTTTCGCTGGTATTTCCAATGGTCAGCACCATCGTCGTATTCTCTTCATCCTGTACCGGACAGTTGACAAGCGTGGTCACTTCCTCCAGATGTTCAGGAACGTCCTGCTGCACTGCCGGATAAATCAGCTTACCGCAATAAGACACACCTTCCTGAGACGGGTCATTAATCTCTCCTTTACTCCACTCTTCTTCCAGCGGCGAGATCTCTTTCGCTCCGGCATCCGCCTGATCCGCTGCCGCTTCTTCCTGCGCCGCCGCTTCTGCACTTTCTTCCGTTGTCATGACTTCTTCCTCGTCTTCTGCTGCACTCTCTTCTAACATAGCATCATCATAAGCAGAAGTATCCATAGCGGTTTCCGTCTTCGCACTTTCTGAAGCAATTTCTGAATGAAACAGATCTTTTACGTTCCATACCAGGAATCCTGCCACCAGAAAAATCAGTACGGTTGCTGCCATCTGTCCATACCGCGGCGAGAAATGTCTGCGGATCTCCCTTTCTTTTCCTTTTCGCGCCGCCTCTTCCCCGTCATTCAACAGCTGATCCATCTTTTCTTCAAACGATTCTGAAAAGGTGTGGCTTCTTGCGATTTCCCGTTCCGGAGGCACAAAACTTAAATCTTCATCCAGGCATTCTTCTAGTACACGGGTCAGTAATTTTTCTGCCTCTGCTTTCTTCTCTTCCTGCCTGCTCAAGCTTTCTGCACCTCCTTTCTGATCATGTCCTGCAGTTTTTTCCTTGCCCGGAAATATCGGATATTCACATTTTTCGCTGAGATTCCCAGCACATCCCCAATCTCCGCATCCGACATCTGGTACATAAATTTGTATTCAAATACAGTACGGTATGTATCGTCCAATTCCAGGACACAGGATACCAGCCGGTGATAATTTTCCTTCGTCAGATACTGATCCAGCATATCACCGCCGCTCTGCTTTTCTCCATATGCTTCCGGAAGTTCCGACTCCGGCAGCTTCTTCCGCAGAATATCCACTGCTTTACTTCGCACAATGGTTGCCAGAAAATTCCGGGTTCGGTCACTGTGAACTTCCTCTACTTTGTCAAGATGCCTGGTCAACGCCAGAAAAGTCTCCTGCACCGCGTCCTCTGCGAGATGGGCATCCTGCAGCTTCTGATTTGCCACATACCACAGAAAATGCCGGTACTGGTAATAAATCTCTGTAAATTTCTGTTGTTCCTCCGGATCTTCCAGAAGTGTCAGAAAGAAAAACATATCGTATCCTCCGGTAAATGCATTTACATAAATAGAAACGTAATTATTTTTTATTTTACTACACTTCTTCCGGAAAATCTTCTGAATTTCTCTTAAATATTCCTAAAGCCGGGTTCTTTTTTCAAAAACCCGGCTTTCACAACATGTTGATTCATTTTTAATCCAAAGTTACCGTCTGGGGCATGATAAATTCCACACATCCCATGGAACCCGGTGCTACGTCATACTCGTTGAAGCAGATTACCACATGGCCTTCTGCATTTACGTAGAAATCCTGATCTTCTGCGATCTTATCGAAATTCCACTCCGGTACATCCGGATCATCCAGCCAGTACTTCACGGTTTCGTCTGCTGCCATCTGCGCTCTCATCTGCTCCTTTACTTCTTCGCTGATAGTATTCACATAATCGTCTCCGCACAGATCTTTGAGGGTCAGCTCTTTTCCGGTCAATTTATCTACCGTGTAATGTTTGTGCTGCTCATAACCACTGCCAGCTCCCTGATAGAGAATGAGTTCCAGAGAGAAAAGTCTGTCATTGTCTGTCAGAACCTTACTGTCGATATAAATATCCTGATAACCTTCTTCATTTTTCATACTCTCTTTGAACTCATCAATAAGCTTGTTGGTTTCTTCCTCAATATCAAAATTGATGGCATCTACGGTCGCTTTTGCCTGTTCTACAGTACCCTGATCTGCAGCTTCTCCATCTCCGGTATTCTGCGTTTCCACCTGCGGCACTTTTACATTGGCCATATTCCGTTCTTCATCCACCTGATATTCTCTTATGGTTGTGATTTTAAACAAATTTCCCAGAAGCGGAATCTGCTGCATGGCTGCCGCTGCTGTCTGGCTCGTATTGGGAAGAACCAGCACAATGGCCAGTACCGCTGCTGCACTTGCACATGTTTTCCACAATTTTACTTTTTTTACTTTTCTCTTTTCCATTTTGGCTCTCTCTATAGATGCTTCCATCCGTTCTTTCATATTCTCAGGCACTTTAATTTCCTCATACTCCTTTTTCCAGTTTCCCATATTCCACCCCTCCTGTTTCCATATATTTTTTTAATTTATCCATAGCCCGATAGAGTCTGCTCTTCACTGTATTTACATTAAGTTCCATGATTTTTCCAATGTTATCGATCTTCTCTTCTTCAAAATAACGAAGCACTACAATCGCTCTTTCCTGCTCATCCAGTTTATCAAGGGCTCTCTGAAGATCAATATCTTCCACCTGGTCTTCCTGACCCTGTTCCGGTAAACTTTCCATATCCACGGATGTCAGTTTATTTTTCTTTAAGAAGCGCAATGCCTCATTTATCACAATTTTACAAATCCAGGTATCCACATATTCCGGCTGTTTTAAAAGATCACTTTTCAGGATTGCCCGATAAGCACCTTCCTGAACGATATCCATCGCATCCTGCTCACAGAATACATAGCTGTAAGCCATTCTATAATATTTTTCATAATTCTTTATCAGACACTCATGCACAAGAGCCTCTTTTTCTGAAGCTTTCATATTTATCTCCTCCTTTCATTTTCTTTTATCTATTAGACCACATCTGGTTGAGAAAAGTTTCAAAGTTTTATAAAAAATGCCCTGATTTTTCTTTCCTAAAAAATCCGAACATTTTGATTTTGCTATATCAGTATTTAAGCTAAAAGTTCTAATAAATCCAATGGTTTTTCCAGCAATACTTCCGCGCCATTTTTCTGAAGGATCTCCCGGTCTGTGTAACCCCAGCAGGCTGCAACAGCGCCAAAGCCCATGGCTTTTGCAAATTTCATGTCCGTATCACCATCTCCCACGTAAAGCACTTCCTCCGGTTTTACCTGAAGTGCTTCGCATGCCATATAGCCTACCTGCGGGTCTGGCTTTAATGGACGGACATCATTATTTCCCCATACTTCTGCAAAGGGAATATCTGAGCAGAAATGATCAGCGATCTTCAATGCATTTCGCTCCACTTTATTGGTAATAATGGCAAGCTTCAGGCCGCGTCTGCTCAATTCCATCAGCATCTCTTTCATTCCTGGATAAAAGCAGGTTTTATCTGCGCAGTGAGTACGGTACCAGGTCAGATGAGTCTGCACCGCCTGCTCACGCATTTCCGGTGTCCGATCCGCCAGAAGCGCTTTGTAAATATCACGGACTCCTCCGCCAGTCAGCGGTTGAAACTCTTTATAGGTAATTCTGGGATGTCCGGCCATATCCATGGCATGGTTAACGGCTTCCAGCATATCCAGCACCGTATCCAGTAATGTTCCGTCCATATCCAGAATGACTGCTTTGATATTCTCATAGGTTCTGTATGTTCCCACTCTTTTTCTCCTTCTGGAAGCTTATACCCGGATCTTTGTTCCTTTCTGGTCCCGGCTTCCATTTTTCAGTTTCTGCAGTGCCACCTCTTTTTCTTTATAAAGAATGTTCCGTTCTTCTCCATCTGCCAATGCATACACCTCTTCCAGATGATCTTTGGCAGACAGCTTCATGGCACGTACACCGATGGCTGCCTTCTTCTTCTCCGGGATTTCTTCTACAGGGAACCGCAGGAAAAATCCCTCCGCAGACTGGAGCACCAGCTGGGTGTGATCTCCCACCAGTCCGGCATAGAGCACTTCGTCTCCTTCATTTAACTTAGTGGCCATACTGGTTCTGGTACGCACATCATATTCATAACCACTGACAGTCTTGGTCATGCCGTATTTGGTTACAAAAAGCATGGTGCCAAGAATCAGATCCTCCATGCTGCTCACGCAGACAATCCGTTCCTGTGCACTGTCAAAATTACTGTAATTATCAATCGGAAATGCCTTGTCACGGAATTTTCCATAGGGCAGCTCCTGTACTTTTGCCGTATACATTTTTCCGGTGTCCGTAAAGAGACAGAGTCGGTCCGTATTGCGGCAGGTGAGTACATACCGGCTCTCACTGTCGGCAGCCTCTTTATTTCTCTCATAGGTGGCTGTATCCACGGTTCTGCAGTAGCCGAAGCGGTCCATAAGAAATACCACCGGCATCTCCTCGATCTTCTTCTCCACATAGACAGCTGCCTGGGCGTTGACAATGTCTGTCTTCCGTTCTTCTCCATAGGATTTCTTATAACGTTCCAGATCTGCAATGATCACTTTCTGCATCTCGTCGTAGTTATTGAGGATCTCGGAATAGCGGGCAATATTTTTCATGGTCTGATCATGTTCTTTCATGAGAGCCTCGATCTCCAGACCAATGAGTTTATAGAGCCGCATTTCCAGAATCGCCGTTGCCTGACGTTCCGTGAAACGAAGTTTCTCTGCCTGCACTTTTGACTGCTCTGATTTAAAACGGATTCCTTCCGTCGCACCGCTCATGAGACAGCCTTTCGCCATCTTCAGATCCCGGCTGCCCCGTAAAATCTCAATGATCAGATCAATCACATCACAGGCCTTAATGAGGCCTTCCTGAATTTCTTTCTTATCCAGCTCTTTATTTAACAGAGTTTTATATTTTCTCGTGTTCAGCTCAAACTGGAAGTCAATGACTTGATCGAAGATCTGGGTCAGACCCAGTGTCTCTGGTCTTCCGTCTGCAACTGCCAGCATATTCACACCAAACGTATCTTCCAGCCTTGTTTTCTTATAGAGCATGTTCGTGAGCTGCTCCGTGTCAGCGCCCTTTTTCAGTTCCAGAACGATCCGGATACCTTCCTTGGAAGACTGGTTGGTAATATCCACGATGTCTGTAGTCGTTTTGCTCTCCACAAGGCTTCCGATATCGTTTAAGAACTTTCCGATATTGGCTCCAATCATGGTGTAGGGAATCTCCGTAATCACCAGCTGCTCTTTCCCGCCTTTTAGTTTCTCCACTTCAACACGACCTCGGATCTTGATTTTTCCTGCACCGGTCCGGTAAATCTCCGGAAGCTCGTCTTTATTTACCACGATGCCGCCTGTGGGGAAATCCGGTCCCGGCATGATCGTGAGCAGATCTTCCACGGTCAGTTCCGGGTTCTTCATATACGCTTCCATGGCATCGATGGTTTCTCTTAAATTATGAGACGGGATGCTGGTGGACATACCAACTGCGATTCCCTCGGCCCCATTGATGAGAAGATGGGGAATTCTCGCCGGAAGCACTCCTGGCTCTTTCTCTGTTTCATCAAAGTTCGGCACAAAATCCACAATGTCTTTATCAAGGTCTGCCAGCAGGGCTTCCTCGCTGACTTTCTGAAGACGTGCTTCTGTATATCGCATTGCTGCGGCACCATCTCCCTCGATGGAACCAAAATTTCCATGGCCGTCAATGAGAGGCAGTCCTTTCTTGAAATCCTGGCTCATCACAACCAGCGCTTCATAGATGGAGCTGTCTCCGTGGGGATGGTATTTACCCATGGTATCGCCGACGATACGGGCACATTTACGGTAGGGGCGGTCACTGCGGATGCCCAGCTCATGCATATCGTAGAGAGTTCTTCTTTGTACCGGTTTTAAACCATCCCGCACATCCGGCAGAGCGCGGGCTACAATGACACTCATGGCATAGTCGATATAGGACTTCTGCATGATGTCAGAATATTCTGTTTTGATAATCATTTCTTCACTCATGAAAAGTCCTCCTTACACATCCAGCTCTGCGTCAACCGCATTGTCATAAATAAATTTCCGTCTTGGCGGCACTTCAGTTCCCATCAACATCTCTGTTACAGAGGCAGCCAGTCTGGCATCCTCGATCTCCACCAGGCGGAGTCTTCTGTGCTCCGGATCCATGGTCGTCTCCCACAGCTGGGAAGCGTCCATCTCACCGAGACCTTTGTATCGCTGCAGGGTAAACGCACCGGTATGTTTCTTTCTGTATTTTTCCAGGGCCTTGTCATCATAGAGGTATTCTTCCTTGCCTCTCGATGGCATGGCTTTATAAAGGGGCGGCATGGCAATGTACACATGTCCCTCATAGATCAATTCCGGCATAAAGCGGTAGAACAAGGTTAAAAGCAGCGTACTGATATGGGCGCCGTCCACGTCCGCATCGGCCATAATAATAATTTTGTCATAACGAAGCTTCGTAATGTCGAAGTCATTTCCGTATCCTTCGGAAAATCCGCAGCCAAAGGCATTGATCATGGTCTTGATCTCCGCATTGGCCAACACCTTGTCGATACTTGCCTTCTCCACGTTCAGAATCTTACCGCGGATGGGAAGAATGGCCTGATAGGTCCGGTTTCTTGCCGTCTTGGCAGAACCGCCTGCCGAATCTCCCTCCACGATAAAAATCTCGCATTTGGAAGCATCCCGGCTCTCACAGTTGGCCAGCTTTCCATTGGAATCAAAGGAAAATTTCTGTTTGGTCAGAAGGTTGGTTTTTGCACGTTCCTCTGTCTTCCTGATCTTCGCTGCCTTCTCAGCGCAGCCAATGACCGTCTTCAAGGTCTCCAGATTCCGGTCAAAATACCGCTGAATCTCTTCTCCCGTCACTTTTGCCGTGGCCTTGGATGCATCCTGATTATCAAGCTTTGTCTTGGTCTGTCCCTCAAACCTGGGTGCCGGATGTTTGATGGAGATGACTGCCGTCATACCATTTCTGACATCTGCTCCGGTAAAGTTCACATCTTTGTCTTTCAAGACCCCCAGTTCTCTGGCATAGGAGTTGATCACAGTGGTAAAAACCGTCTTAAATCCCGTAATATGGGTACCGCCCTCTGCATTGTAAATATTGTTGCAGAATCCAAGAACATTTTCATGGAACTCATTCACATACTGAAATGCTGCTTCCACAGTGATGCCGTCACTCTCCCCCTTGAAATAGACCACATCATGAAGTGCTTCCTGAGATTTATTCAGATCCTTTACAAATCCTACCAGCCCGTCCGGCTCATGGTATACGATATGTTCTACTTCCGAACCTCTCCGGTCTTCGAAAATGATGGTCAGTTCCGGATTCAAATAGGCCGTCTCATGCATGCGGCTCTTGACTTCCTCTGCCTTAAAACGAGTTTTTTCAAAAATCTCCGGATCCGGCAGAAAGTTAATCTTTGTTCCGGTCTTTCTTGTCTTTCCGATGGTCGGAAGCAGGCCATTGATCAGTTCAATCGTTGGATTTCCTCTTTCATAATGGTCATGATGGATATAACCGTCCCTGGATACTTCAATATCCAGATAGGTGGACAGAGCATTGACCACCGAAGAACCTACTCCATGAAGTCCACCGCTAGTCTTATATACGGAATCATCAAATTTTCCGCCTGCATGAAGTGTCGTAAATACCAGACGTTCTGCTGACATTCCCTTCGCATGCATGCCTACCGGAATTCCCCGGCCGTTATCTGCCACCGTGCAGGAACCATCCTTTTCCAGATACACCTCGATCTGGCTGCAGAAGCCTGCCAGATGTTCATCCACTGAATTATCTACAATCTCGTAAATGAGATGATTCAAGCCTTTGGTAGAAACACTTCCGATGTACATACCGGGACGCTTCCGAACTGCTTCCAGTCCCTCCAGGACAGAGATACTGTCCGCATCATAGGTGCTGCTTTTTGCCATATTTTTCTACTCCTTTATAACACAGCAGAGCCGCAGAAGGATATCGATCTGCGGCAGTTACTGAAATTTTACATTATTTACATGGAAACACGTTCTGCGATTTCCGCCATCTTCGCTTTGTTGAGGCGGGTGTCACCTTTTACTCTGGAATAGGACAGATATCCGTTCATGCGGTCGATCTTGGTCAGATTCCTGCTTCCGCATTTCGGGCAGACCTCCATATCCAGTTCCTGATACCCACAGTCATCGCAGTAGGCCAGAGACAGGTTCACGCCTTCATAAAACCCTTTCTTCATGGCTCTCCGCACCAGAGTACGGATGGCTTCTTTATTATATCCTACCGGATAACGGACATACTGGATCTTTCCGCCATTGCACAGCTCCCAGAACCGTCCTTCTTTGTCCTGTTTCTCGATAGGCGTCATATTTTCCGTTACATGGCAGTGGAAACTGTTGCTCACATACGGGCGGTCAGATACATTTTCCACGATACCGTATTTCTTACGGAACTGTTCAATCTGCAGGCCACACAGGCTCTCTGCCGGGGTTCCGTAGATCGCATAGAGAATACCGTCCTCCTCCTTGTACTCGTTGACCTTCTTGTTAATGTATCTCATAACCTCCAGGGCAAACTCTCCATCCTCACGGATGGATTTTCCATTGTACAGCTCCTGCAGCTCATTAAGGGCAGTGATGCCAAAGGAAGCGGTCATAGGTTTCAGAAGAGGCTTAATCTTATCACCCGGCTTTAAGTGTCCGCCGTAGAAACCACCCTCGCAGTAAGCCAGCGGGTTGGTGGATGCTCTCATCTCACCCAGATAATCATAAGTGCGGATATGAAGGTTTCGGATCATCTCCAGATAGTAGTCCAGCACTTCATAGAAATCCCGGTTCTCAGAACGGGACTGAGCCAGAATCATCGGCAGATGAAGGCTGACTGCACCAATATTGAAACGTCCCACGAAAATCGGCTTATCATTTTCATCCGCCGGCTTCATGCCGCCTCTCTCGTACCAGGGACTTAAGAATGCACGGCATCCCATAGGACTGATGACTCTGCCGTATTTCTGGTACATTTCAGAGATATAACCCTCTCCGCTCATGGACAGCCAGTCCGGGTACATGGTCTTAGAGGAACACTCCAGTCCTGCTTCAAAGACGTCTTCGCAGCATCCGCCTTTTCCGTGAATAGCCTCATCATAGAGGAATACGATCTTCGGGAACAATACCGGTTTTTTATTGCCCGGTTTGCCCTGTCCTCCCTGATGCACCTGAAGGAGGGAAATATTACACATTTTTGCGAATCGTTCCTGTCCAAGACCCATGGTCACGGTCACGAAGGGATAATCTCCTCTGGAAGAACCAACAGTGTTCAGTTTGTATTCAATTCCCTGCCATCCCTGATCAAAATCACGGCGGACTTTGTTCATGGCATATTCTTCTGCCTTTTCCTCTGTGCCTTCCCATGACGGATCGGTATATTTCAGGAATTCTTCCCTGTATTTCTTATAGCTCTTCTCTGCATAGGGTGCCAGCACCTTATCCACTTCCGGCACGGTAAATCCGCCGTACTGCTGGGCTGCGGTACTTAAAATAATGTCTCCCATGACATCGAATGCGGTATCCAGGGTCTTTGGCTCGTTGTACCACACATTACCCATCTCAAAACCGCCAGTAAGCACGCTTGCAATATCAAAGAGACAGCAGTTCATGGTATCCAGACGTGCAGACTGGTCATGAATATAGATATAACCGTCTCTGCAGGCCTGCAGCTCGTTCCGGTTCATGAAAAACTTCCGGTACAGTTCCTTATTCAGCTCATTGAAGATCAGGCTTCTCTTGGTAGCTACCAGAGCACTGTCCGTATTGGCATTACTTTTATCTCCAATGTAGCGAATAGACTGGCTCTTGGTATAAACGTCATCCATCATATGGACAAAGTCTTTTTTATAATTCCGGTAATCCCGGTAGCTCTTTGCCACCGCCGGGTTTACACGGTCGAGAGCACCCTCCACGATATTGTGCATATCCTGAATATCAATATTTTCCTTGCCCAGCGATTCTGCCTGTTCCTGGGCAAATTCACAGATAAACTGAATCTCTGCTCTTGAAAATTTATATAATATACGTGCTGCAGACTTATTCACTGCATTCACAATCTTTTCGACGTTAAAAATCTCTCTTGTCCCGTCTTTTTTGACTACGTATAACATCCGTTCACCCCTACTATATCTTGTGTTTTTTCTCTCTATCAAATCGATATGTTGATTAAAAGTATATACCAACCACTTCGAATATGCAAGTCGCAATGACGCTGAAAACTCTACAAGAATCTTTTTCGAAATTCTGCTATATTTCACAAACTTGAAAAAGAAAGCGCTGCCCTCTTGACAAAGAGAGCTGCGCCTTATCTTTCGCATCCGGTTATTTCATAAACCGGTCAATTGCCTCAGTCAGATCGGCAATGGCTTCCATGTCTCCACATTCCACCGCCTCCACCAGACAATGTTCAATATGGTCTTTTAAAATGACCTTTCCGGTGTTATTGATCGCCGATTTTACCGCAGAAAGCTGAATCAATACTTCGCTGCAGTCCCTTCCTTCTTCCACCATTCTCCGGATGGATTCCAGATGCCCGATAGCACGGGACAGCCGGTTCAGCACTGCTTTTGTATTCGCATGCGTGTGGGTATGTCCGTGAGCATGCGAATGTTCATGCTCATGGGTATGTCCCTGCTCATGATGATCATGGCCCTGCTCCTCGTGCTCGTGGGTATGAATGTGCTCATACACTGTGCCGTCTGGAGCAACATGAGTATGTGTATGCTCTTCTGACATGCCTGTCTCCTCCTTATGGATTATAAGTCACAATTCTTTACGGTTCTCGGGAACGGGATCACATCTCTGATATTGCCCATACCAGTCAGATACATCACGCAGCGCTCGAATCCCAGACCGAATCCGGAATGATGGGTGGAACCATATTTACGCAGATCCAGATAAAAACCATACTGCTCTTTATCAAGTCCCAGCTCGTCCATACGTGCTGCCAGTTTGTCGTAGTCGTCCTCTCTCTGGCTTCCGCCGATGATCTCGCCGATACCCGGAACCAGGCAGTCCATGGCAGCTACCGTCTTTCCATCTTCATTTGCTTTCATGTAGAATGCCTTGATCTCTTTCGGATAATCGGTTACAAATACCGGGCGTTTGAATACCTGTTCCGTCAGATAACGCTCATGCTCAGTCTGAAGATCGCATCCCCAGGATACTTTATAATCAAATTTATCATTGTTCTCTTCCAGAATCTTCACAGCCTCTGTATAGGTTACATGTCCGAACTCAGAGTTCAGCACATGATTCAGGCGGTCAAGAAGTCCCTTGTCTACGAAGGAATTGAAGAAATTCATCTCCTCCGGGGCATTCTCCAGCACATAACGGATGACATATTTGAGCATTGCCTCTGCCATCTCCATATTATCATCAAGATCTGCAAATGCCATCTCCGGCTCAATCATCCAGAACTCAGCCGCATGACGGGTAGTGTTGGAATTCTCTGCGCGGAAGGTCGGCCCAAATGTATAGATATTGCGGAATGCCTGTGCATAAGTCTCACCGTTTAACTGTCCGCTGACAGTCAGGTTCGTCGGCTTGCAGAAGAAGTCTTTGCTGTAGTCTACTTTTCCATCCTCTGTTTTCGGAATGTTGTTAAGATCCATGGTAGTTACCTGGAACATCTCTCCTGCGCCTTCGCAGTCACTTCCGGTGATCAGCGGCGTGTGTACATAGACAAATCCCTGTTCCTGGAAAAATTTATGAATGGCATATGCGGTCAGAGATCTTACCCGGAAGACAGCCTGGAACGTGTTGGTTCTCGGTCTTAAATGGGTCATGGTACGCAGATATTCAAGGGTATGGCGTTTTTTCTGCAGCGGATAATCCGGTGCGGAAGCACCCTCTACCGTTACCTCTGCTGCCTGAATCTCAAAAGGCTGTTTTGCCTGAGGGGTAGCCACCAGTGTGCCTTTCACAATAACGGCTGCGCCCACGTTCAGCTTGCCGATCTGTGCAAAATTCTCCATGGTATCATGATATACCACCTGCAGCGTTTCAAAAAAAGTACCGTCATGAAGCACCAGGAAACCAAAGCTCTTGGAATCTCGGATACTGCGCACCCATCCGCCTACGGTAATCTCTTTGTCAAGATAAGCATCTCTGTTCTTATATAATTCACGAACGGTTATCAGTTTCATTTCTATATCCCCTTCTGTTCATAAAAATTACCGGCGTGTCCGTTGGCATATATGCCCGCCGGTATCTCACTCCTGCAGCACATATAAAAATACATTTCATTCAGGTGCTGCCCATGGCTATCGCCCATTATATCATACTTTCCTTTCATACGCAAATAATGCATGCAGTCTTTTTGTCTGCATGCATTTTTTGTATTTTATCTCATGGTATCCGGATGTCTCGGGTGAGTCTCCAGGAAATGCTGTTTCATTTCCAGAAATTCTCTCAGATCCATCAGCACATGGAACAGGATTGCCCGGTTTTCAAATTCCTCCCTGGTTCTTGGCAATGCTTCCAGATTCATCTGATCAAGTAACTCTTCCAGTTTCCAGAGCTGTTCTTCCGGAGAATCTTTCTCCGCAGAGCTTTCTGACAGATACTCCAGATACCGGGCTACATAGACTGCCTGCTTTGGTACCTTCCGGATCCTGGTCACACTGTTTCTGAGGGTCTGCAGCATGGAGCACTGCTGAAGCCTCATCTCCAGATAATCTGCATAGTAGTAATCCTGTTCCCCCAGGGTATTATTTACCTGCTCATGGGCATTCTTCAGACCCTCATGAAGAATCTCTTCCAGCTCATCAAGATCCATCCAAACGTCCTCAGAAGTTTTCTTCTCCTCCAGATACTCTGTCATCTCAGTCAGAACCTTTTTCATGGCCTGCTCTGCCGTCTTTACATCTTCCAGAATCTTCTTCCGGTAGCTTGGCATCAGCCACTTAATGTCTTCTATGTGAAAAGATTTTAAAGAGAAAATGCACATCCTACGCAGATAACATGACAATTTCATGCAAAGCGAAAGGAGACACCATGAAAA
>NZ_DBLYVB010000029.1:0-23634 GCF_057604405.1 Hominiventricola sp. | reverse complement strand
GCATTCTATTCACTGCGCCAGATCTGTGCTGCAAGGACATTGCTATTTGCAGCAGTGGATCTGGTTATGATTACAGCTTTTTTCAGTATTTCAGTTTATACACTACAGATTTCGGCATACCGGATCATCATAGATTTTCTAGTGCCGCTTAATGTTTCCTGTTGTATCTGTTTCCGACTATTGTATAGCAAATGGAATGATATGGAGCATATTGCTGTTTTTCTAAGTATATCCTGCATACTGATTTGGACGCTGATTGTGTCCACAGATTCTATTTATCAGAAAATTTCGGTACCGATCTGGGTTGGCTTGCTGATCATATCGTTTGGTTATCTGATCTTTTGTGTTCACAAATCGCAATGTAACTGCGAAATAAACTGGGAGGTGAAGTCGAGTGGAACTGCAATTTAAAAATGTAACAAAAGCTTATGGAGATGTACATGCAGTAGATCACGTAACACATTCTATGGAGAAAGGTGTATATGGGTTATTGGGAGTAAACGGAGCGGGGAAAACCACTTTGATGCGGATGCTGTGTACAGCGATAAATCCGACAAGCGGAGAAATCTTGTGGAATGGAAAGGATATCTTCAGTTTGGGAGCATCTTATAGAGGGATACTCGGTTATCTGCCGCAGAATTACGGGTTTTATCCGGATCTTTCAGTGTATGACTACATGATGTATATTGCATCCATCAAAGGACTCCGTCCCATCGTGGCAAAGAAAAGGGCTTTAAAACTGCTAGAGCAGGTCGGGATGGCTGAAAAGCGAAAAAAAAAGATGCGCACTTTATCAGGGGGAATGATCCGGAGAGTCGGAATTGCTCAGGCGATGTTGAATGATCCGCGGATATTAGTATTGGATGAGCCAACCGCCGGTCTTGATCCGAATGAGAGAATCCGGTTCCGAAATCTGGTCAGTGAATTGTCGGAAGACCGCCTTGTCCTGCTGTCTACCCACATTGTGTCAGATGTCGAATACGTGGCAAATGAAATCATATTGATGAAAGAAGGAAAATTTTTCTATACAGGAACATCGGATGAGATTATTTTGTCTATGGATATGTCAGTATGGAATTGTACTGTTCCTAAAAGGGAACTGAATAATTATATGAAGAAATATCTGACTGGAAATGTAAGGACAGTTGCCGACGGAGTGGAACTAAGAGTCCTTTCAAAGACGCCGCCGGCAAGGAATGCAGTACAGGTGGAGACAACACTGGAGGATGCATTTCTTCTGTATTTTGGAGAAAAGGCAGGTGATAAAGATGATGTTCAAATATGAGTTGAAAAAGATCTTTTCTAAGCGGGTTAATCAGGTTTTGCTTGCGGCAGTGCTTGTGGTGACGATTATTTATTCCGGTATGGCAATCGGAAGTATGCGCTATGTGGATGAAGAGGGGCAAAATCACACTGGGATTGAATCGGGACGGCTTCTGGCTGAAAATATCAATCAATGGAAAGGGGAACTTACAGCGGAGAAAATTTCCGAAGTAATAAATGATTACAAGACGATATCTGCCAAATATCCGGATGAAATACCAAATACAGAATATGGAAAAACAGTACAGTCATATTATGATATTTATAGTTTTGTAATTGGCATAATGACTCCAGATTCAGAATGGAATGAAAGTGTAGTATATCAGCTTTCAGATGAACAGCTACAGAATATCTATACAATCTATCAGGACAATATGAAGAAAATAGTGGAAGAGTATGGTACTACACCTGAAAAGAGAAGTTATCTGGAAAGCGTTTATAAAAAGATAGAAATACCTTTTATGTTCGAAGCAAAAGATTCCTGGACTACGATGACAATGTACGCACAAACTTATGTACTGTTAATGGCAGTGATCATAGGTTTTTTGGTAGCTGGTATATTTTCCGGAGAGTTCCGCCCGGGAACAGAGGATGTTTTTTTTGCCACTAAATATGGAAGAACGAAGGCAATAAAAAACAAGATTTTTGCGGGAATACTTGTGTCAACGGTTACCTATTGGATCGGAGTGGGGGTATTGTCTCTTATCTCATTTGCAGTAATGGGAACAAGCGGATTTTTCACGCCGTATCAGATTGATGATCCATACAGTATTTATGTTATGACATATGGAGAATATTATTTGCTGATACTTGTGGGCGGGTATATCGTGACAATGTTTTGTGCTGCGTTGACTATGCTGGTGACAGTTAAGATGCATACACCGAATCTGGCGATTTGTATCCCGTTTTTCCTGCTTTGTATGATGCCGTTTATCGCAAGAGTATTACCGGCATTTGATGCTTTTTTCAATTTGCTGCCAACTGTATTGACTAATATTTTTAATGCAGTGAGGACGCCGATTCTTTTTCAGATTGGTTCGTTTGTATTTCGTCAGATTTCGTTATTGATGTTTCTGTACATCTTATTATTTATTGTACTGTTGCCTTTAATATATATAGGTTATAGTCGATATGGGTTAAAGAAGAAATAGTATTACGAACGTCTGATAAAGCTATTGAAACTTTCGGCTGTTACTGCAGAAATTTTATGATCCGGATAAAAAAGAGGGCTACTGATAAATTGCGTAATTGTGCCTCTTTATATAAAAGAGAAATTAAATGACATCACGTGAACTCGTTCGGGATATGTTTATAAACTATTTCCGGATATTTGAAAAAGATCAGGAAGGGTTGAAAAGCAGGTGATACCATGGGAAAGTAATGATTCTTACGTTTTCTGATTCCGAGGAAGAAATTCTGAATAAGATTAAATCGGTTCTAGTCTGTGAAAACACAGTAGAGTTTATGGATAATGTAAACATTCAAAAGTTGAGATTCCCAAGTCTGGAAATAGACCAGCTTCAGCGTTGTGTAATCAGAGAAGATAAGACAGTGGGGCTTACCCGACATGAATATGATCTGCTTCTATATCTTGCGTTATCTCCTAATCGGGTATTCACGAAAGAACAGATCTATCAGCATATCTATGAGGAAGCGGAGTCAGAAGTGAATAACCGAATTTACGGTCTGATTAAGAACTTGAGAAAGAAAATAGAAGAAAATCCGGAAACACCGCACTACATAGAAACGATACGTGGTGTTGGTTATCGCTTTCGGGCATAAAAGGAGCCGTCCGGCAATGGGCGGCTCGAAGTGTTTCTCTTGTTGTTTATTTATTGTTTTTTTCGTTGTATACTGATAAAACGAGGTGATAAAAGTGGCATATAGAATTTTGATCGTGGATGATGACATCGAATTATTAAAGATGTTAAAGAACTATTTTGAAATCAAACGATATGATGTAATGATGGCAGAAGATGGCACAGATGCTTTGGAAAAAATCCATAAGAAACCGGATATTATCTTGCTGGACATCAATATGCCTAAAATAGACGGATTAGAAGTATGCAGACGTATCCGGGGCAAAGTAACTTGTCCCATTATCTTCCTGACGGCAAAAGTGGAGGAGCAGGACAGGGTAAACGGGCTTTTATCCGGTGGGGATGACTATATACTGAAGCCGTTTAGTCTGAAAGAACTGGATGCTCGTGTTATTGCACATTTGAAGCGTGAGGAGCGTCATAAAGGGAAGTCTGAATACAGATTCCACGGAGACCTCAGTATTGATTATGGAGCAAAGAGGGTTCAGATCGGTGAAAATGATTTGGAGCTTACGAAGCTGGAATATGCAATCATTGAGTTTTTGTCCATGAATCCAGGACAGGTTTTTGACAGGGAGCGGATATACGAAAAGGTGTGTGGTTATGATGCGGAAGGTGACAGCCGTGTTGTTACGGAACTGATCCGGAGAGTGAGAAAGAAACTGGCGGAATATACGCAGACAGAATACATTGAGACAGTATGGGGGATGGGGTATCGATGGAAAAGATAAGAAATTTATCCTTGAAAAAGACAATGGTTTTATATACGATACTCAGCTTGATTGTCACTTTTTTTCTTTCTGTGTCAATTATTGAGATTGCCGGGCAGATACAGGAGGAGGTCTGGTGGAAGTACGTGGATCAGGACGAGTATTATCAGGCAATGAATGACCGCAATGAAAATTTTGAGGTAGTGGTACCGAGACCGAATCAGAGTAAAATGAGCAGAATGGACTGGCATATTTCAGAAACCTGTGATTTCCTTCAGACGTACGGAGTATTGCTTTTTTCTTTTGCCGGATGTGGAATTGCGGTCAGCCTGTTTTACAAAAATAAATTAAAGAGACCGATTCAGGAACTGAAGATGGCATCACAGATGATTGCGGAGGAAGATCTGGATTTTCATATGGCTTATGAGAACGAGGACGAGATGGGGATGCTGTGCAGGGAATTTGAAAGGATGCGTGGGCAGTTGGAAGAAAATAACCGTAGACTTTGGCAGATGATCGAAGATGAGCGGGTACTGCGTGCAGCGATTGCCCATGATATCCGCTCGCCGCTTGCAATCATGCGGGGATATCAGGAAATGCTTTTGGAATTTGTTCCGGAAGATATGCTTGATCAAGAGAAAATGATGGAGATGTTAAGGGGCGGTATGCTTCAGATTGAACGGATGAACCATTTTATTGATGGTATGCGGAAGATGACGAAACTGGAAGAACGGGAATTAAACTGTTCCGTGGTGGATATCCGGCAGTTGATCAGCCAGATAAAAACGCTGGCAGAAGTCATGGAAGAAAAATCAGAAAAGGACTTCACGGTAACGGCAGTGGGAGAGTCGGAAACTCTGGTCGCAGATGCGGAAATCATCATGGAAGTAGCGGATAATCTGTTGTCCAATGCATTCCGCTATGCCAGTCAGAAAGTCGGGCTGAAGCTGACAGTGACGGCGCAGGATCTGAAAATGAGTATCGGTGATGACGGAACGGGATTTCAGGAAAATACCGATACGGTGACACAGGCGTTTTATCATGAAAATTCGCAGGATGATTTAAAGCATTTTGGAATGGGTATGTATATCAGCCGTATCTACTGCGAACGGCATGGCGGGAAACTGCTGATAAAAAATGCAGCAGATGGTGGTGCGGAAATTGAGGCAGTGTTTAAAAATTATGTATCAGAAAAACAACAGCAGAAATAAATGGCTGTTGTTTTTTTGTTGTGATTTGTAGGCTATGCTGTTTGTAGAAAAAAGAAAGGCGGGATGACTTATGAAAGCGATCATAAAAAGGAATCTGAAAAATTATCTTAAAAATCCGATATTTTGGACCGGTTTGATTGTTGTTTTAATCAGTATGTACCAGACACTTGCACCTTATCTGTCCATTCATTACGTGAAGCCGGATGAAACCTTCAGGAAGGTAAAAATGGCTTCCGATGGGGATGTTATGGAGGGATGTATTCCGGCAACACCGGATAAGGAGAGAGAACTGTGGGAGAAAGAGATTGTAAAGATACTTCAAGACACAGAGAATGGGTTTGGCATGTCGGAAGCAGAGGCGGAGGCAGTGATATCTGAGATGAAACAGATGGAGATTACGGAGGCGTGTCAGTATCTGAAAACGGAATACCACTTTAATGGTGCCAATTCTGTGTATGAGGACGTTTCATGGTATCAGGGAAGCCCGGAGGAAGTCAATCGGTATATCAGAGAAAATCTTGAGAAACATCCATTCTCCTATTATTTCGGAAGAAAATTTACAGATTTTGCAAGCCTGCATATGGCATTCTTTGCAACGGTTCTGCTGGCGTTTTTATTTTTCCAGGATATGAGGAAAAATACTTATGAATTGCTGCACACCAAACCGATGACGGCTTTTCAATATATTGCCGGGAAAATAAGCAGTGGATTTCTCATCATGACGACGGCACTGGTCATTATGAATATCGTATTTATCATTTTGTGTTATGCCACGGCAGTAAAATCAGGATTTGCTATGAACATACTGGATTTTGTTCAGAATTCGATCCTGTATGTCCTGCCGAACATCCTGATGATCTGCTGTGTGTATGCGGTTACAGCGCTGCTGTTTAAGAATCCGCTTCCAGCGGTTCCGGCGCTGGTTCTTTATATCATTTATTCTAATATGCTGACATGGGACAGCAAAGGACAGTGTCATGCAAGACCATTCTCTATTATGGTTAGATTTCCGGGGAATTTTTTTGAAACGGGATTGCCATATCGGGTATATCTCAATCAACTGCTTCTTGTGGCAGCATCCATACTGCTCATGTTTATAGCGGTGTGGATGTGGAAAAGGAGGAGAGTACATTGAAGAAAGAAGTAAAAATATGTATGCCATATTATAAAATTGCATATTCAATCGCTTTTGTTGTGATATTGAGTGCAATCCAGCCTGTTGTATACGCAAACGAAATCGGAGGGGCAGTGGAAAGAGCTGTTTCGCTTCTGGCAGTCGTTTTCTGTGCAGATACTTATCTGGTGGAAGTGCAGAGCAAACGCTCGGAAGTATTCTGCCTTTATAATCTAAAAAAGCAGGCAGGGGTAGTTTATAAAAGACTATTTGTGCAGGTAGCTTATCTGATTGGAATCAGTTTGTTGGCATATGGACTCTTTTATTGGCAGAAACCGGTGAATCTGACAGAAGAATTAGATGGCGGTGCCTTGTTTGGAATTTATTGTATTGCGATTCCCGGAACTGTTTTGTTTTGGAGTGTGCTTTCCGTAACTGTCAGCAATCTGGTTCGAAACAGATGGATTGGTATGGGTGTCGTGCTGCTTTTCTGGTTTTTCTCTATTTCCGGAAAGGCAACTCAGTTTTTGAAAAACTGGGGACCATTTTCCTACGGAACTTGTGATTTCGGTAAGCTGACAGAGTGGAGATGGCTTGGCGGGAAGGTGCTGTGCGTGGTATTTGCGGGGATGATGCTTGCATTTGTTCCTAAGATATTAAAGAAGAGAGGGTAAGATTATGAGTATAAGAATAGACGATTTAACAGTAACATTTAAAAATGGAGTGACAGCGGTAGATCATGTGGATCTGGAAATCCCACATGGGATATTTGGTCTGTTAGGTGAAAATGGTGCAGGAAAAACAACGTTGATGCGGGTGCTTACAACGGTGCTTGCACCCACAAGTGGAAAAGTTCTGTTAGATGGTACGCTATATTGCGAAGCAAATTACGAAAAGATACAGAAAAAGATTGGGTATCTGCCACAGGAAATTGATCTGTATCCGTCTTTGACTGTTCGAGAATGTCTGGAGTATATGGGAGATCTGGCTGGAATTGAGAAAAGAGAAAGCAAGAAAAGGATTGATTACTATCTGGAGAAGACCAGTCTTGCAGACCATCAGAAAAAGAAAATGCGGCAGCTTTCAGGTGGAATGAAGCGAAGAGTTGGATTAGTGCAGGCATTACTCCATGAGCCGGATTTTTTAATTGTGGATGAACCAACAACAGGGCTCGATCCGGAGGAACGCATCCGTATCCGTAATTTACTGGTAGATTTTGCAGAAGAACGCACCGTATTATTTTCAACGCATGTGGTGGAGGATCTGATGGCAACCTGTAATCAGCTTGCGGTTATGAAAAAAGGTAGATTCCTTTATACAGGAACAATGAGGGAATTATTGAATAAGGCAAGAGGGCATGTATGGGAATGCTGTACAGAGGACGAAAGCCTTGCAAGAGAATTAGAAAGAAAATATCATATTTCCAGTAAGCAGTATACGGAGGAAGGAATTAGATTAAGACTGTTAGGGGAGAATATGCCGTCAGAAAGTGGATGTATAGCTTGTGACGTAACTTTGGAAGATGCATATATCTATGTAACCAATCGATAAACATTGTTAATGAGGAGTGAAAGCTAAATGCTAAGAAAAGCAGGTGATGTTATGGGAAAGTGATGATTCTTACCATTTCTGATTCCGAAGAGGGAATCCTGAATAAAATTAAATCAGTTCTAGCCTGCGAAAGTACGTTAGAAGTTATGGAGATTACAAATTCTGAAAAGTTGACATTCCAAGGTTTGGAAATAGACCAGCTTCAGCGGAGCGTAATCAAAGATGGTAAGGTTGTGGAACTTACCAGACATGAATATGACCTGCTTTTTTATCTGGCCTTATCCCCCAATCGGGTATTTACAAAAGAACAGATTTACCAGCATATTTATGAGGATGTGGAGTCAGAAGTGGATAACCGTGTCTATGGGTTAGTCAAGAATCTGAGAAAGAAAATAGAAGAAAATCCGGAAGAACCGCACTACATAGAAACGATACGTGGTGTAGGCTACCGTTTTCGGGCATAAAAAGAGCCGTCCGATTGGGCGGCTCGAAGTATTTAAACAGCAGTTTTCTTCACTGCCTGTTTATAGTTACCGGTAGCATCGTAATCTCCAGAGAGGAGCAGATTCTGGCGAAATTGCTCCAGTTTGATCTTGAAGCGTTTCCCATCCTCAACAGTCGTAAGCATGGTAAGAGCTTCTAGCATTCCCTGAATATATCCGGTTAGCAGGTAATATCTGCAGGGTTCTTCCGATGGTGAGATATTGGACAGGGTTTCTTCCAGATGTTCCTGACGTTCCCTGAGCCATGCATCCCAGACATCCAGTTCCAAATCAGTCATGGTGTTCCTCCTTTAAATCTGATGATAATCGTCTTTGGTGTGGAGGGGAGAAGTTTCATGCACAAGCATTTTTCTGCTCCAGATCCAAATATGGATTTGTAAATTCAAAAATAATAAGTTCATCCGCATCGAACATGAGCTCCAACTCTTTTAGTGTAGCTGCTGGATATCCGCAATCTCTGAATCGTTCTAATACGTCTGTTTCCGTTTCAAATGGTTCACCGTCTTCCAGCTTTTCTCCGATTATTAAGCCACATGGAGTCAATAGGCTTTCTTCATATAAGCGGACACAATATCGGTCAGGGAAAAATAGGTGTGCTTCATCCGTGTTATAATAAATTCGTTCTCCAGGTTCTATGCTTTGCATCACAAAGGGAACATGATATGCAGCGGCTATCGCCTGATATGCTTCATAAAGTGGAGTCCATGCTGTCTCTAAAGAAAGTAGAATATACGTATCATTCCATTCCATGTAGCTGACATTTCCACGAAGAGATATTCCGGTGGAATCTATTTTCTTGTGGGAAAATAAATTGCCAATCCAGCATAAATCAGGATTCTGGTTCAGAATGATGTAGGTTTCCAGGTCCTCCCACAAGTCATATAGTCCTTCCGGATTTCCTTCTGTATAAAAGATCACATCATCACAGCAGATATTTGCCATTACACATCCACCTCCGTTCCAAAAGTTTCACCCATATTCTGGTTGGAAACCGTAAGGTTTACAGGGGATAAGGTGCCAGAGGCAAGCCATTGTTCGATTGCATCAATTACCTGCTCCAGCGTGTCGTTATAAGCCACATTGCAGTCTTCCAGTCGGAGAAACTGCAGGTATGCTTCATGAAGAAGGCTTGGATCATCACGCAGCGTTTCATATGGAAGGTTGCAGAGTCCGATTCTTTCCTCCAGACGTTCCATGGAGCGGCGGATGAAGTCGCAGGAAATAAATTGTTCCCGGTAGATGTTATAAGCAGCTTCAAGCTGGTCATAGGTCAAAATAAATGAGACTTTCTCGCAAGGATTAGATGGTTGTTCTTTCATGGTAAATTCCTCCATTCATACTATGATTGGCTGGTGGTACGGATTCTCTTTGTTCGGGAGTAAGATGTACCAGTAGTTTCCAGCGCAGGTCGATTTCTCGGTGAATCCAGGTATCATTTTCATAAACTTCATGTGTCAAAAAATTGTAAATTGTCGGTTCTTTTTCTATATCATCCAGATCTGCGACCAGACAAGTTGCCTGATTCACATAGGGCCAGAGTGCCTGTTCGACCATATGGCGTAGTTCCAGTATCAGAGGATATATCTGTCCTACATCATAGGTTTTGGACATGCAGGAGCTGATTTTCTTCAGCATCCCGGAAGTTTGTATCATCTGGTTGATGACGGTACATTGTTCCTCCACATCTGCATCCGGATTCAGGACCAGCCGGTGGAGCAGCACAGATTTTGCATAGGCAGAAGCGGTCAGGTTGATGTTTCTGACCAGTTCTTCATACGGCTGCTTATACTGTGTCTTCAGCACTTCCAGAGGCACATGTTCCCGGTTCTTCTTTAAGGTGGAGAGGAGCCCCGAAAGGCAGCTCTCCAGTTCTTCCATTCTTGTCAAGCACACATCGCCTCCAGCTCCATCGGAACACGGGTGTAGCTGAGACGGTAAATACTGTTGCAGGTCTCAAATACCACACCGTTTTCGGATACTTCCAGAATACTCTGCACCGGACTGGTAGCAAAGGTCTGGTTATAACTATAGATCCACGCCCGTTCTCCCAGATGGAGGGGCAGGGACAGGATTCCGGTGAGGACATATTCTTTCTTTTGGGTGGGGTGTAAGGTTATATTTGTATTCTTCATTGATTTCACGCTCCTTTCCTTACTTAATTTTGTTTGCAATTACGGCAGCGACCAGTTTAGCGCATCCCAATTCCATCTCGGATAAATGCTGTCCGGTTCTGGAACAGAGAAGAAGTGCCAGCGGCTCTCTGTCTTCCCTTAAAATCGGGAAAAAAGCACAAACCGGTTGACGGGTGTTGGATACCGGGTAGACAGGGCAGTTCTCAGCAGAGATCAGTTCCTGGCCGTCCGCAACCAATTCGGCGAGTTCTTCTGTAACGGGAGTGCCTTCCGGAAGATAGATGCCCGCAGATACGAGTATGTGAGCCTCACTGCAAATTGCGATACCACAGTGGATGACACTGTAGAGGACGGAAAGATAGGAAGCCATTTCCTCTTTTCCGTTTAAGTGGGTAGGGCATTTGCGTAAAAGCAGCTCCATTCCCACATTTTCCAGTTCCAGTGCATCTCCGTCTGAGAGCTTCATTTGTTTCCGGATTTCTGCAGGGATGACGATACGCCCCTGAGAGTCCATGGTCCGGATGAGTGCAATATTCATAACTAAAGTCTCCTTTCTTAAAAAGAGGAGAAGCAGTAAAGTACCGCTTCTCTTCTGAAAATTTAGGCAGCGTAAGGCGGAGCCTGTGCTGTCTGTTGCATTTGACTGTTCTGCTGGTCTGCCAGCATCCGTTTTCCGTTATTGATCAGTGATGCAGCAATCACCGTTTCCCAGTTGGAAATATAGGAATCCGTCCGCTTCAGAAGCGTGAACAGATCCATGTCGGTAAGCTGGATGGCTGTCGTCTTTTCGGACTGGAAGCTGCGTGGCTGCATGTAGGAACCACCGTTCTTATTCTGTGCTTTGATGCCTTTCCCATTTACAATCTGGATTTTCCATGGGCTTTTCATAGGCTGCCCTTTGGAATCATAGGGATGTCTGGAGATATAAAACATCTGGGCTGTGGAATAACCGTTCTGATCGGGATTGCCGTAGATCTTGCTCTGGCTCCATTCAAATTCCTGAAAACCGGAAGTGATCCGGGTTAAGAGGAACTGGATCTGTTCCGGTGCCAGGTTGAAACGGGTGATGATATTCCGGTCTCCGGTACCGTTGGAATAATCCTGAATGGTGATGCAGATTAAAGAATGTACTTTATGCCCGTTTTCCTGATATTCCCCTTTGGCATGTAGCTGTGCATAGTTGCCGAGTGGTGCGTAGCGGAGCCGGTCATAAAAGGCAATGAGTGCCCGGTCATTCTGGATCTTGCAGATCTGGTCGGTAATCCGGTTTTGATAAGTTTCATTCATGAGTATTCACCTTCCTTTATTTGAGATGCTGTTTGACAAGCTGTGCCATATTCTTTGGAAGCTCTTCCAGTTTCGTGATATCCAGGAATCCGTCCTTGTAAATCCTGCGGATATTTTCCTTATCGTCACCAATGGCAGCCGCAAACAGGATGACATCCCGTTTTTCGTATTCTTTCTTGATGCCCCGCAGATCTGCCTCTGCTTCCGTTCCGCTGTAGCCGTAATCGGCTGGCTGACCGTCAGAAATCAGGATCAGCAGCTTCTGAAGCTCCGGGCGTGTGCACAAATGCTCTGCTACGAAGCGGAGAGCTGCGCCGTCCCGGTTCCCGTTGCGGTCGCACATATCCATCAGCCGGTAACAGTCCTCATTGTCCACAGAATCAAATTCTGCATAGGAGTAAAGAGCAACGCCGCCTGCATCCGTGGAATGCCCGTAAATGGTGATAGGGATACCGAGGCTTTTACAGAAATCATAAAGGACAATGGCAGTCTTTCTTGCATGTGTCATCCGGTCACCCCAACCCATCGAACCACTCTCGTCAATCAGGAGGGCAACAGCCAGACGTTTTTCCTCTCCTGGAAGTCTGGTTCTGGTAAAGATGGTTCCGTCTGTCTTATAGAGAGCATGGGAGTCCAGACGTTTTCCAAACAGGAGATTCTTCTGCTTTCCGCCTTGCTGTTCTTCTTTCAAAAGCGGCAGGATGGTGCTTTGCAGCTTTTTGGAAGCCCGCAGGAGCGGGGGAGCAACTGTCTGGTATTCATTCTTCAGGTAATCGGAAACACTGGTCAGGCGATGGATGGTAACATGGATGCCTGCATGGGCATTGCCGTAATGAATATCATTGGCTGTTTTCTGCAGTTCCTCGGTCAGTTCCGTCTGACAGTCTTCCTGCACCTTTTCTGCAGCCACATCGTTCAAGATCCGGAACAGATCCTCTGCAGCATGCTCATAGCCGCTGCCCTGATACTGACTGACATAAGTGACGCCGGGGTTGTTTTCATCCAGAATGGTATTGGTCTTTGTAAGAGCGATGCGCCCGCCTTCTTCCGAAAGCACCTGTTTGGCTTCCTCTATAGCATCCTCTTTGGTACGTGGACCGGAAGGAGCATTGCCCTCATCATTCCCGCTTCCTTTTGGGGAAGCTGGTTTGATATTCTTTGGAATGGCACCGCTTTTTCCGGTCGGAAGAGGAGCGCCGCTGCTGACTTCATCCCCTAGAAGATCTTCCAGAGCATCGGCAGCGGAATCCTCGCCATGCATTTCCAATTCCTCCCGTGTTTTTTCGATGAGCGGCTGGATATAGTTCCAGGTCAGGGCTAAGAGCGCATTGGAAACCAGCATCCGGTCAGTGCCTTTTTCCGATTCCATTGCCGTATCCAGAAGATCGGTACAATCGGAAATGGTATCCAGATAATCCCCCTGATAGCCGGTGGGATTGTTGATGTTTCCGGTCCGGCAATAGGAAAGGATCAGGTTGGCAATGATGGAAAATGGCTGGTATTCTTTGTCAATTTGTTCCTGTATGGAAGGAATCTGTTCGGACATACGCAGGTTATTGAGTTCAATCCCCTGTCGGAAGGTGCCGTGGAATTCCTCACACATACGGTCTTCAATATGGATGTCTTCCAGAATGTTTTGAAAAGTTGCGGCGCATCGTGCCAGTGTCAGGCATCCGGCTTTGTCCTTTTCTTCTAACACTTCTTTGATCTCCTCCAGTGCTGTCTGATAAGCTGGAAGGGATAGCTCCGGCTCCTTCGGATAGAAGGAACCGTTTTCCAGACTCCTCAGATGAACAGCGTGGGCTGTGAAATCAGAATAGAGTAAGTGCCCCACTTCATGCCCGGTGAGCCCTGTCAGGCTCTGGGAACGTAAGAAACGGGTGGGGAAAGACTGGGTGATCGGGTTCGCTGCGTTGAGATGTACCTTATAATTGTCGGTATATGCAACGCCTGCCTGTTCGGAAATGTCCCAGTCCAGCAGTACCTGCAGTCCATACCGGTAACGTCCGGTAACGGCTCTGGCAAGGGAGGTCTGGTACTTCTGATAGGCAGCGGAGAGGAATAACTCCTCATCCGCAATGGAATCCTCTTTTGCCCGGATTAGTTTCTTTAAATTTCTTTGGCTGTGATTCACGTGATATTCTTCCTTTCTTTTCTTAGATTTTTTGTCAGCAGTTCCTCCATCGTGCAGCCGTAATACACAGCAAGGCGAAGGACGGCATAAGCCATCGGGGAGGAGTTTGCATTTTCATAATTCATAATGGTTTTCGGGGGAAGATTTAAGATTCTGGCAACTGCCTTTTGTGATAACTTCGGTGTTTTGGCTTGCCGGAGATAAGACAGATTATCTGCCAGATGCTTTCGGATCTGGGCTTCTGTGAGTGCTGCTTTTCTCATAGGCGTGTCCTACGCAGCAAGCACAGTATCCAGACAGCTTTCTTCCACTTCCGTACGGTTCTCAGCATCGGCAGAGGCAGAGGCAAGCACCGTGTAACGGGCCGCTTCCCGGATATCCCCGCAGACCATGTAGGACTGCACCCAGGAAATCAGCTCCCTCATGCCACAGCAGCCATCTGTAATGAGATTTTCCCGGCAGTAGACAGCCATGGATTTGACAATGCGTGTCATCAGACGTACCGTTTTTGCATCCTTGCATCCGGTAACAGCCATGGCACGTTCTACCTGTGTATCCTCATCCGGTTCATCCAGATCAATCACAAGGTTCATTCGGGAAATGACAGACTGGTTCATCTGTTTACAGCCTGCATAGTCATTGTTTGTGGTGATTACGATGGTCGTATCCGGATGACGGTGGATGGTTTCTCCGTTTGGAAGATATACGCTGTTACAGCGGTCTAAAAGGGAGTTAAGTCCAACCAGTACACCGGGATTAGCAATGACCGTAGGCTCCTGTATCTCAAGAATATACCCATAGCGGATGGCTTCGACTAGAGGCGTATCCACATACTGGAAGTTCTGTCCGGAGGTGTGTTCCTTATAATAGCTGTGCATTTCATCAAAAATCGTATCGATCAGCTTCTGGTAGGTGTCCTCGGCAGAAATTTCTTCATCATAGTTTCCGGTCAGCTTCTGATAGGCACCGGAGGGATCTAACTGGATTTCCTGAAAAGACGGGTACTGCCGCTGAAGCCGGGTGCGTTTTCCGTCCACATCCGGAAGAATCTGACCTAAAAGGTCGAATACCTCTGTATTTGCGGAACAGGTAATGCAGCGGTAAGGAAGGTGAAGTGCGGAAGCAATGGCTTTGGCTCCTTCGGTCTTTCCGGTACCTGCCGGTCCCCGTAAAAGAAAATTCCGCATCGGCTGTGTGGTATCCGTTGTCAGTTTTGCGTGTTCGCAGATCCGTTTGATTTCCGGAGGGATGATGTACCACTCTGCCAATGTCGGAACAGATACCTCCTCTTCCGGAGACAGCCTTCGGGATGCGGTCAGGATAAATTTCCCAACAAAATCATCTCTGGAAATGGCTGCCTGTGCTTTCTTAAATCCACTTCCTGGACGTAACACCTGAAAGTCTCCATGGAGCACTTCGGTTGGTGCATAGACCCCCTTCTGGATATTTAACGGTTTGATCAGCGACAATACGCCGTTTGCCGGAAGGTCAATCTTAACACCACCGGTCGGGAGACCTGATGCATAGCGGGTTCTCCGGTAAATGTTGTCGCAGAGAACGGCTGCTGTTTCCGCAGCGGCGTCCAGATCGGGATAACCGTTGTCCCGGTGCGCTTTTAATTCCTGATACTTTTCATTACACTCTTCATCTGCCAGAAAAACCGGCATCAGTGCGAACAGCAGAGCCGCACCGGACTGTTTGGAGTCTTTAAATTCGTATTTTTCCGGTGTGCTTTCCACATCCGGCGGAGGAGTATAGCAGCCTCCGTAAAACTTTCCGTTTAGCTGGTTGTAGACAACCACCTGAAGATCACCGGTTTTGCTCGGATATTCCGCCACAACAAAATTGTTGGATTGGGTACCGACCGCCCCAAGCTTTTCCGGCGGGGTACTGCCAACCGGGTTTTCCAGCTCCAGATAAGCAAGGACTGCCCGCAGGGTAGCTGCATGAAGCGTGGATTTTTTCCGTGGCTGAGTACAGTATTTGGATGCAATGTCATCAAAGATTGCATGGTCCGTATAATCCTCAAATGGTTCCGGGAGTTTGCGTTTGAACCCCCAGGTTGCTACGATGTTATTTGCCATGATTCGTTCCTCCTTCTTATGAGATCCAGGACAGTTCCAGTGCCTGCTCGGTCTCTTCTGTGGTCAATTCATCTTCAGTAAAAATCTCCGTCAATTCGCCCCAGTAATCTTTGGGCGGGAAATGTTCCAGCTTTCCCCGGACTTCCGGTTCAGTGCCGTTCAGAATATAGACATCTCCCTGCTCGTTGATAAACAGCTTTTCATAGCCCCTTGCCTGTAAGTCACCGACCAATTCCATCAGTAGCGGTTTCCCAATCAGGGAATACCATGATTTGGGATTAACGGCTGGTCTGGAATCCGGATTTCCTTCTGACGGTTCCTTTTTATGTAAGGATTCAATGGTCATCATCTGAAGCGTCAGACTGCCACGGGCATCCATGAGAATTTCCGCAAAATTATAACTTCCGGTATTCCGTGTGCGAATCCGTAATGGTTCCCCATCCAGTATCTGGGAGAGCGGTGGTTCTTTCACAAAATCCCATGTGGCATCCGGGAAGGCTTCCTTGAGCTTTCCGGTAATCTGGAATTTGATCTGTCTCCAGAGAATGGTTTCCAGATCAGGTGTTCCTTCCAGATGACGAGTTCTTTCTGGGCGTTTTCGTAGCTTATGCTCCCTGTTTTTCAGGCGTTCCGTGAAAAGCGGGAGAAGATAACTGAACAGCGTGACTCCGATACCGATCAGGGCAATGCCTGCAATCAGAAGCCGGTTGGCATCCTGTGGTACGAAAAGTGCTGCAAGAAACAGTACAAGCACGACAAACTGTAAGAATTTTTTTCGATTTGATTTTTTCATGAGCTGATTCCTTTCTGATTCATGATTCTTAGACAAGCCCGGAAGCTGGATGGGAAATCGCCGCTTCCGGACATGAAAAAGAGGAACTGCATCATCACAAAGATGATAAATGCAATTCCTCAACATAGGGTTCCTTGAGAGTTAATAGGGCAACTGGGATGCCATCTGTTCCGGCACATTTTGAAAGCCGTCAGTTGGCTGACTGCCCGGCATACCTCCGTAATTTGGCATTCCGGTATAACTGCCCTGCGGCGGGTAGCTGCTCTGTGGCTGACCGGTTCCGTTTGGCGGAGCCTGATACTGTCCGCCATTTGCAGGAGGCGTGTAGGCACCGTTAGCAGGAGCCATTCCCTGCTGTGGATAGCCGCCAGGCATTGCCTGATTCTGGTAGCTGCCATTGGGATTTCCCTGCATTGGGTAGCTGCCATTGCCGGCTGCACCGGGCGTTGCCGCACCACCATTCGGCTGGCTGTTCTGGTTTGCACCCGGATGTCCGGTATTGCTGTCAGAACGGTTGGATGGTACAAAGTGCCAGTCCTTGACATTGATCCTCGGACCGGCATTTGCCTGCCCCGCATTCTTTCCTTTCTGATAAATGAACGGATGAAGCTCCAGATCACCATAGATCATCAGCCCGGTTCCTTTCTTTACGCCTGCTTTTGCTAAGCGTTCTGCAAGGAACTTGTTAAAATAGCACTGATAGTAAATGGTTTCTTCCTTTCCATCCTGGCCTCGCTGTGAAACTGCAATGTCCAGAGAAACATATTCCGTACCGGAATTTTTTCCTTGCTGCATCTCAGGATCTCTTGTGGCCCTCCCTAAAATTGTTAAAATTGCTGACATAAAAATTCTCCTTTCTGCCTCTTTGGGCGTTAAAATAGATTAAAATAAAAAAAGTGCCATTATAGCACCGTATAAAACGGCAGTATAATGACACGATTTTCCAAACTTAAACTGCATATGCTTCTGGATGAATGGTCCAGACTCCCATGACGGGACAGCACAAAAACTTAAATACAAGATTATATTAACACAAGATATAGCATATGTCAAAAGAATTAGAACTATATATAGCATATGTAGACGAGGTGGAAGGATAATATCAAAAGAATTTTGGACATAGTTATAAAAGTGCAATATAATATTGTTTAAATCGGAAAATGGAAGGATGAGAAAAATGGAGCAGAAAAACAGAATTCTGATTGTAGAAGACGATACGGATATCAATAATCTTTTATATATGGCATTACAGAAAGCAGGGTATGAGACGGTACAGGCTTTTTCCGGGACGGAAGCGAGGATGCTGTTCCAGATGGATAAGGCGGGCTTTTCTTTGATTCTATTGGATCTGATGCTTCCGGGAATTTCAGGAGAAGAGGTGCTTGCCCAGATTCGGAAACAGGGCAATACGCCGGTTATTGTCCTGACAGCCAAAGACGGATTGGATGAAAAAATCGGGCTTCTTACCAGTGGGGCAGATGATTACATTACAAAACCGTTTGAGATACAGGAGGTGCTTGCCCGGATTCAGGTTCAGCTCCGCCATATGCAGCAGGAGCCGGAACATAAAAGCGTGTCATATAAAAACCTGGAACTGGACCGTGAGCGCTTTGAAGTCCGGATTGCCGGAGTGCTGCTTCCCAAAATTACAAAGCAGGAATTTGCAATTCTGGAGCTTTTACTGGAGCATCCGAAACAGGTCTTCAGCAAAGAAGAGATTTTTGAATATGCGTGGGATGAACACTATATGGGAGAGACAAAGACACTGGATGTACATATCAGCAATATCCGGAAAAAGATAAAAGCAGTAACGCAGGAGGAATATATTGATACCGTATGGGGAATCGGCTACCGTCTGCATTCTTAATCTTTACTCTTTTTTTACTATTTATTTGCGTTTGATTAGGATTTATCCGATATGATAACAGCAGATAAGAAAAGGAGATGAAAGCATTGAGTGAATTGTTATTAAGTACAAATGGATTGACGAAGCAGTATGGTCATCATAAGGCAGTGGATAAAGTAAACCTTCACATAAAAAAGGGTGCTATCTATGGATTTATCGGACGGAACGGTGCGGGAAAGACGACTTGCCTGAAGATGATCAGTGGACTTGCAAGACCGACAGCCGGAGAGATTGAGATGTTCGGGTGTAAAGGAAAAGAACTGGAGAGGATTCGTTCTCGTGTGGGGTGTCTGATTGAAGCACCGGGGCTGTATGGCAACATGAATGCATATACAAACCTGAAAATAAAATGTGAATTGTTTGGTATTCGGAAAAAGGGATACATCGAAGATATCTTAGAGACGGTCGGACTGGAAGGTGTCGGAAAGAAAAAAACGAAACATTTTTCCCTTGGAATGAAGCAGCGTCTCGGAATCGGGCTGGCACTGGTCGGGGAGCCGGATCTCCTGGTCCTTGATGAACCGATCAATGGGCTTGATCCCCAGGGAATTGCAGAGGTGCGTGATACCATACAGAGACTGCGAGATGAACGGAATATGACGATTTTGATATCCAGTCATATTTTAGAGGAATTATCTAAGATTGCAACGGATTATGGAATTATCCATAATGGAAGTCTTCTGCAGGAGCTGACAAGCGAAGAACTGATGAAACGCTGCAGTGAACGGATTGAAATAGAGTTAATCCATCCGGAGCAGGCAGTCCCGATTCTGGACAGAATGGGATTTACCAACTATCAGGTTACAGATAAGAGCCATATCCATATATTTGAACGATTGAATGAAAGCGCCAATGTCAATATGGAACTGGCAAAAGCAGGAATTTTGGTCAATGGAATTTCCATTACCAGTGAAGAACTGGAAACCTATTTCTTGAATCTGACAGGAGGGAATCAAAATGCTTAATATGATAAAAATGGATCTGTACCGGATGGTCCGGACAAAAAGTATGTATGTGGTATGGATTGTGATGGCGGCAGCTATATTCTTCTCCACATCCATGTCGAAACTGGATATTGATACGATGAACAAGGAAGCGGAACAACAGCAGACAGAAAGCATTGCAGAAACAGTGAAACCAGAAACCATCAATATGGGAATGTCCGTATTCCTGCCGACACAGCCGGGAGAAAAAGTAACGGTCTTTGATCAGGTATATGCAAACCTGCAGGCGAAGTTTGTGGCGTTGTTTCTGGTGATTTTTACAGTGCTGTTTTCCAGTGCAGATATAGGAAGCGGTTATATTAAAAATATCGGCGGGCAGGTAAGGAGCCGGAGAAACCTGATCTTTTCCAAAGCTTCCGTGTTGTTTGTGTATACGACTGTTACCATGCTGCTTTATTTCATCATTCAGATTATTGCACAGCAGATGTACTTCGGATATCTGGAGTGGGGGAATGGAAGCGAGTTGCTGAGATACTTTGGTATTCAGATTTTGCTTCATTATGCACTGGTACTAATCAGTATGGCGATTGCGGTGGTTTTGAACAGCAACGTGTTCAGCATGACGATTGTTATCTGCCTGTGCATGAATACCATGATTGTCTTATACGGAGTGATCAATCATTTGATCCAGAAGGCAGGTGTGGAGAATTTCCAGATTTTGAAATATACAGTGACAGGAAAGATTGCACTTTTATCCATGTCACCGACCAATAAGGAATGCCTGACGGCAGTTGTGATTGCGGCGGCGTTCGGAATCGTGGTTACATTACTGACAGCATGGGTATTCAGAAAGAGAGATATCTAAATGATAAAACTAGGGTTCGTGCTATTGATAGCAGTGATACTGGTACAAGGAATGTTATTTTGGAAATACCAGCGGCAGGTGAAAGACATCTGCCGCCAGTTGTCGTTTCTGATGAAGCACGACAGCAACATGCTGATTACCAGAGAAATGGATTTTGGAGGCATTGGTGAGTTGGCAGATGTTTTAAACGAATGGCTGGAACTGAAGCGAAGGGAAAAGAAGGAATACTTGAAGAAAGAGGAGATGATTTCGGATACATATACAAATCTCTCACATGATATCCGTACTCCTTTGACATCCCTTGACGGATATTTTCAGTTAATGGAAACCTGTGAAGACCAGGAAGAGCAGAGACGGTATATGAAGATCATACAGGAGAGAATCGGCAGCCTGAAAGAAATGCTGGAAGAATTATTTACTTTTACAAAACTTAAAAACGATTCTTTTCATCTGGAAATGTCATCCTGCTGTATCAACAAGATTTTGAAAGATACCATATTTTCCTACTACGATGAATGGACGGGCAGAGGAATTGAACCGGAGATACAGATTACAGATAAACTGCTGTTTATGAACGGAAATGAACAGGGAATCCAGAGAATTTTTCAGAATATCATAAAAAACGGACTGGATCACGGGGAGAAGAAAATCAGTATTTCACTGGAAGAAGTTGAAAACAACATCCGGATACAGATAAAAAATCAAGTATGTCATGTGGAAAAAATAAATGTAGATCAGGTGTTTGAACGGTTTTATAAAGCGGATGAAGCACGCAGTAAGACTTCCAGCGGTCTCGGCTTATCAATTGCGAAAGAGCTGGTACTTCGTATGGATGGGAAAATCAGCGCCCGGATAGAAGGGAATGAGTTCTGTGTGGAGATTGTGTTTCCAAAATAAAAGGAAAAATTTATATTAAAGCAAGTGAAAATGGGGAATGACTTTATATAGGTTTCATGGTAGAATTACAGTAGAAAGAGAAGAGTCACTCAGTCATTTGTTGTATGAAAGGATGAGTATAATGTATAAAGTAGAACTTAAATTTGATACAAGCAAGCTCGCTCCGGAAACGGTAAATCAGATGTGTGAACAGGCAGATCAGATTTTTGAGCAGGAGGATTTAAGCTGTGCAGTCAAAGCCCTTGGAAGCAGGATTTATCTTGACCGGGGACGCAAGCAGGACTATGGAAGATTCTGGGCAGCAATCTTTCAGTTGAAAAACTCCGTAGGAATTGCAGAGAATTTGTTAGAGTGTTTCTGGTATAACGGAACAGAAAAGGAGAACCTGATTACAGACTTTATAAGGAACTAACAGATGGACAGCTTACAGAGGAAAGGCATCAATTTTGACCTGAATACACAAGCACTAAAGGAATATTATCCGAAAGGTGACTGGCATAATGCATATGCGGATGTAAGGGACTTTTTTGAAGCAAACGGATTTGAGCATATTCAGGGATCGGGATATCATTCGGTGGAAGCAATGTCAGAAGCAAAAGCCATGGCAGTTATTTATCAGATGACAAAAGAATTTCCATGGCTCAATTATTGTGTGAATGTGTGTACCATATCAGATGTACCGGAACTGTTTGATATCTCGCATGTATTTGCCAGAGAAGCGGAACGGTTGGAAAAGAAAAATGCATGATTTGACAAATTATTTCCAATATGTTATATTCATCTCAAGCAAAAAAGGGAGTAGCTGAACGCCTTGAAAGAGGTGGTTTTGTAACCGACAACCGGTATCGAGAGATACCCGTAGCAAATGAGATAGCAAGACTTTTATTGTGGCAGAGGTCATGATAGGAGTCTTTTTTTATTATGAAATATAGAAAATCTGCCGCAATAGTCTGCTAAAAAGAAAGAGAGGATAAACGATGAGTAACGAAATGATGAAACGGGAAATGCAGGAAGCAGTACAGGCAGGGGAGCGGGCGCTTCAGAGCCTTTACGCAGCAAGGGATAAGTTGGGAAGTGCGAGAAACTGGGGCATTTTTGATATGCTTGGAGGAGGCTTTATCAGTGACTTTGTGAAGCATTCTAAAATGAATGACGCAGCTGCGTTGATGGAACAGGCGAAAAGCGATATTCAGCGTTTTCAGAGAGAATTAAGAGATGTGCAGGTTTCCTTGGATCTGCGCATGGAAATCGGCAGCTTCCTTTCCTTTGCGGATTTCTTTCTGGACGGGCTGGTGGCAGATTATATGGTGCAGAGCAAGATTGCAGATGCAAGAGAACAGGTGGATGATGCCATCAACCGGATAGAAAAGATACTTGCTGATGTGAAAAATCGGATGAATGGGGAGGTGTAGCATATGGGATGCCTGGGAAATGTGTTGTGGTTTGTGTTTGGCGGCGCAGTCAGTGGGCTGAGCTGGTGTCTGGCAGGTTGTCTCTGGTGTATTACCGTTGTGGGGATTCCGGTGGGGATGCAGTGTTTTAAATTTGCGGCGCTTAGTTTTTTCCCCTTTGGAAAAGAGGTGCAGTATGGTGGCGGAGCTGGTTCGTTCCTTTTGAATATCATCTGGCTGATTGTATCCGGTCTGCCTCTTGCACTGGAGCATCTGGCGTTGGGTACAGCTTTATGTGTGACGATTATCGGAATCCCGTTTGGTTTACAGCAGTTTAAACTGGCGAAACTGGCATTGATGCCGTTTGGTGCGGAGGTGTATTAAGATGCGATTATTTGATAAAAGGACACCGCTTCAGAAGGAGTGGGAAAAGCTGGAAGTACAGGAGCAGAGATTCCTTCAGAAGCGTTCAGAGAAAAGGGAGAGCATTCTGAATCAGAAACTGGAGGAAAAGATACCGCCGAAACTTCAGAAAACATTGGATACCGCTTTTGCGAAGGCATTTGCTCTGATTTTCGAGAAAGGAACCGGGGTTATTGAAAAGACGTATCAGCGGACAAAACTGGAGCAGGATTATCAGGTGCGGCAGTATATGGCGGATGTAAAGCAGAATTCCAAATCCCTCCGCTCTTTTTCTAAAAAGGCAAGAGATACGGGAACAAAGAATTTACTGCTATCCGGTGTGTCTGGAATCGGGATGGGCGTATTGGGAATCGGTCTGCCGGATATTCCGGTATTTACAGGGATGATTTTAAAGAATATTTATGAGACTGCTCTGCAGTATGGATACAGCTATGAAAGCAGGGAAGAAAAATATTTTATCTTATTATTGATCCGGGGAGCAGTATCCTATGGGGATACACTTTGTGAGATTGACGGGAAAGTAAATGAATTTATCAGAAACGGAAT
>NZ_DBLYVB010000028.1:0-24582 GCF_057604405.1 Hominiventricola sp. | reverse complement strand
GTTTATAAGGGATGGGAGCAAATCACAACCGATTTCGCCCCCATTGGGGCATAAAGCAGGGCTGCCGCCCAGCAAAAAATATTTGCTAGTGCGACAGCCCCATTTTATTGTTCTCGCGGCCGAGCTGTAGAGCTTTTGTTTCCCTGCCTGCGGCCGGGATTAAGTGGAGCTTTCCTTGCTGCCCCGCGGCCGGGACCGTGGGTCTCAGCGCTCAACTTGCTTACTAAAATTCCTGCCATTTTCGAAAAACGTGGAACTCCAGGCCAAGGAAGCCCTTCTCTGACCCATTTCACCTACGAAAGCTTGTTGTGGCGCTGGAAAACAGGAACTGGAGCAGGGGTGGACGTGATATAGACCCACGGCTCCGGCAAGGCAACAAAGGAGGCGCGGCCACGGCCCCGACAGACTTGCAAAAAGGCACATCCACGGCCCCAGCAGCTTTGTCAAAGGGGCGCGTCCACGATCCCGGCAGCTTTAACCAAGGGGGGGGGCGGTCCGCCGCCCCTTTATAAATACTCCACCTCAAAGCCAGATTCCTAACAGTATGCATCCACCTTTGACCCCTGATAACAGCGGATCTTGGCGGATTTATTGATGATCCACGGGCCTATGTATTCGGGATCATGCCGGATCTCGAGGGTGCGGAGGCGGTTGCAACCATGGAACACCCATTTGCCAATATAGCGAATGCTTTCCGGGAGGCAGACTTCGGTCAGTTTCGTGCATTTGAAAAATGCGGACTCTTCCAGCACTTCCAGTGACTCCGGCAGGTGAAGTTCCTCCATGCCACAGAAGTAGAATGCTTCTTTGCCGATGCGTTCCAGTGTCTTCGGAAATTCGATCCGGCTCAGGGATTTGCAGCGGTAAAATGCCCGGTCACCAATGTCGATGACGCTTTCCGGGATTTTGATATATGCCAGGGAGGCACATTCATTGAAGGCGTCCTCTCTTATTTTCAGCAGGAGGCTATTGTCTGCAAAATCCACCTGTCTTAATTTGCGGTCTTCTTTAAATGCGGAGGGCGGGATCTCCGACACTTTAGAGGAAATCTGCATTTCCGACAGATGCGGGCAGGCGGAAAAGCATCCTTCCGACAGATGATTCACACTGTGGGCCATCCGCACCTTCGTCAGTTTTATACATCCCTGAAATGCCCGCATTCCGATTTTCTTCATACCGGGTCCGATCTCCAGGCTCTTCATCTTAGGATTTCCTTTGAAAGCTTCTGCGGCGATCATCTGATATTTCTCAGGGATTGAAACTTCTTCCTGCTTCCTGTATACCACCGCACTTTTCTTGTCCAGCGTCAGCAATGGCCGCTGCGCTGATCCTTTATATTTCATCATATGGCGTTATTTTTCTCCGTTCTTTCCCTCTGCCCTGTCTCTCAGAGCTGATTGCGTAAAGACGACAACACCAGCGGATGCTTTTGCACCCGCTGGATACTGCCATTTCTTTCCGTATATGGTCTGGTTTTACCAGTATTCCGGATAATCGTTATGTTTCTTCAGATCTTTGGCTTTCTTCCACCATGTCTTAGATCCGCTGTGATCCGGGCTTCCATCCACGTTGTTCAGCATGTCATTCCACAGCTGATCAGATTTGGAAGGTCCTTCTACGTAAGCCCGTACCGTATAAGTCTTTGTTGTTCCGTCCTCCAGCGTCAATGTGTAAGTTACCGGTGAAGAAAGATTCACAGTTGCTCCGCTGGCCGGAGAGATGGATTTTGCTCCACTGATGGTAATCACCGGTGCAAGACTGGTAAGATCCGTTCCGTTGGGAAGGGTTACCGTAATCGTGCCTGTGGTGTTATCCACGGTTCCGGATACGCCATTGACTACAAATGCTCCGATCTTTCCGGTGGTTGTCTCCGGCGTCGTTGAAGAATTCTCATCCTCAAAACGGCAGGAAACAGACAATTCATACGCAGGCATGATAAACTGTTTTGTCTTCTCATCAATATGCACTACCTCATACGGAGCGCTGGACTGTGAGTAGATCAAACTGTTTGTCGTCATTTTCTTACCAGAATCCGGAGTAACCGTTACGGTCACTGTCTCTCCTGCTTTTGCTTCTTTCTTATCTACCGTAAGTTTACCACCTGGAAGACTTCCTGTCACATTTACTTTATAAGTCGTCTCCGCTCCTCCAAAAGCCGGAATAGAAATCTTCAATACATCAGAAATCTTCACATTGGTCGAATCATCATCATTCTTCACAACGATATAAAGATCTTTTGCTCCTGCTGTCAGGCTGGTCAACTTAATGGTATTTTCCCGATCCGCATACTTAAACGTAGTACCTGCACCGTTCGTCGGAATATCCGGCTTCGCTTCTCCAGCATCCACAACTGCCCAGTAATAGGTTCCTGCGCTGCTTGAACGGAATCCCACACTGGCTTCCGTGTCACTGACACGCTTCACTGTGCCCGCTGTCAAAGTCGGGCGATCGTCATACTCAATGGCAATAGTATAAGTATTCTTATTCGTACCATTCTCTGCAGTAATGGTAAATGTCTCTTTTCCGCCTTTACCAATTCCATTTGTAATACCGGTCAGCCAACGATCATCTCCATTCTCACCATCACCAAAGCCACCATCCATCTTAGCGGTTGCTGTTTCGGGATAAGTCAGACGAAGCATATACGCACCACCAGTAAGATTTCCTGCTTCTTCCAGGCTCATATCCTTTGCAGAAAGCTTAATCGTAAACGTGGTTCCACTTCTGTTCGCCTGTTTTACCAGAGTACCATCTTGCTTCAGCAGTTCTACTTTGGTCAGCTCGCAATCCGGACTTAAATAAGCCGGATCTACTTCAAATACACCCTGAATCGTCAAAGTTCCAGATGTAATCTTCGGCATTGTAAATGTTGTCTCTTCTGCATTTGCATCTTCAAAAGTAACGCTAACATCAGCCGGACTGGTTACTTTCCATCCTGCAAATTTATAACCGGTCTTCTTCTCTGCCTTCAACGTTACGACGTCCCCATCATAAATCGTATTATCTCCGGATTTAATGCTGGTTCCATCTACACTTGCTGATACTGTACCTTTGTTCTCATCACTTGATGTAAACGTCAATGTACATGCAGTCTTCGCCTCAAAAGAAGCAATGAATGTCATCGATTCCGTCTGATCAGATACTGTAATTTTAGGATAATAATATGCAACTCCTGTCTTCGCATCTGTTGCATCTACCCAATGAATCCCATTTGCATCTGTTTTTGCTATGGAAGCACCTGTTTCATCTACCCATCCAAGGAATCGATTTGCAGCAAAATTAGCACCTCCTAAATCAATATCATATGTTTCTCCTGATCTGCAAAGCTCTGTTATCTTCTGATTCTTTTGAGATGTAGAAGACATCACCCCCACACGTGCATTTCCAAAACTGATATTTCCGACTATTGCATTGCTGATGCCAGCCGTAATGGAGACACCTGTTCGTCTATAAACTGCTTTTATATCCACATCCTGATCTGGCATGGAAAATGTCAAAGTTGAATTTATTTTTTCTGTATCAGAAATAGTAATCGAAGCACTTTCCCAGTGGTCAAACTCATACCCGCAAAAACTTCTATAATCAGGATACATACCCTTGTCTGTTAATGTTATGGTCTGGTTTTCTGTGGCTGTAGACTTTTCTGCTCCATCTACCTTCTTTTCAATGACTGCAAAATCTGTTTCTTCGCCATTCTCCACTATCGGAGTAACCGTAATCTGTCTGGGTTCTGTAGACAAATCATCCTCCAGAAGCACTTCTGAGATCTCAACCTCATCCCGTGGCATTACAAATTCCACGCTATTGCCACTTATAGAATATGTTAGTTCATATTCTTCACTTGAAGAAGCTCCTGTACTTGTCCTTGTGTTATGCTTTGTTTTTATTCCAATCAGTTTCTTTTTTGCCGGTATCCCATTAAACACCACTTTTATACGGCTGTTTTCTGCTACGTTATCAATTACCTTATTCTGTTGAGGAACATCATCAATAGTAATTGCAGGTTCATAATCATGTGTACTTACACCCATTGATAATTTCCAAGGTGTATTAACCATTAATTTATATTCTCTTGTTGAACCTTCTGCATTTTTAATTGTAAAGGAATACCCACCTTTTATTTTTGCCAAAAACTGTTTAACATCATATACCTGTTTATCTTTACCAGCTATGGTTATATTTGCTACATCTTCACCCAGCATACTTGCTCCATATGCCAAGTGTGGCAAAAAAACATCTGCAGTAGCAATTCCGCCAACATTATACTTAGATGTCGTAATTGTAATTATATTATCAGACAAATTTGCCGAGTCAATAAAACTATTTACATAGGTCGCTCTGTTGGCTGATGCAAAAGTATTTTCTTTCCAAGAATCATCAACTGGATCAAGATAATCACTGCACTTAACTTCAACCGGGAAATTTACAACATAGGTCTTGTCATTGTATGTTAAAAGCTGGACAATACCAGTCATATAATTTCCTCGAATTACAGCAAATTTAGCAGGAGTATGATAACTTCCGAAAGTAGAAGCCTCTGTTTTCACTGCAGTACGCAATGTACCATCTGTAGTAGTAAGACTTATTTTATCACTTATCGACGAAATATATGAGCTTCCTAAACCAAGCAGTGACGATTTTTGTCCTTCTTTAATTGTTACAATAATTTTTCCTGAAGTTATACATTTTTTATTTTTCTTTGTATAATCTTGATCCGATTTTTTGTTTGCAGGATTCCAAACATCAGCATTCTCAAAATCAGCTGCTGTAAGCGTATAATTTTCTACTGTAATATCTGCCTTTAAACTGACATTATTTATCGGATTCAATGAAACATCATTTCCATCAGTGATAGTTAGTTCTACCTGCGGTACCGCTTCTTCTGCTTTCACCCCCACTCCTGATAGATTCCAGATCAAACATCCGGCAGCCAGGAGGCTGAACACCGTCAGCCTCTTTCTCCACCTTTTCATTCATTGCCTCCTAATCCCGGACTACCTGATGGTCCGCTACTGTACTGTCATCTTCCACTTTCTCCCAGAGCTGCTGTGATACGCTCTTCTCTAGCGTCACAATGACGGTATATGTATTCGTTTCTGTTCCGTTTGTAACGGTATAGACTCTGGGACTGGTCAAATCCACGACTTCACCCGAAACCGGGCTCACCATGCATCCGCTTCCTACTTCTACCGTCGGTGCCACACAGCTGACATCCGTTCCTTCCGGCAAGGTAATCAAGATCGTTCCCGCTGCATCATCAATGGTTCCTTCCACGCCAAACAAAGTAAAGCTATTGATCTTTGCCGCTGATATGGTCGGTGTATCCGGTTCCTCCGGCGTCACCGGATTGTCATTATTCTTCTTACCAGTCGGATGCTTGCCCTCTGCATCGAAAATATCCACTGCATACACTCTGGTAGCCAGTCCGTTTCCTGATACGGTATAGTTTACCGTCGATGTAAAGTTCTGTGCCACTCCGGATAAAGGACTGCAGACGTTCGTTCCTTCGCCCAGTTCAATCTCTGGCGCCAGGGAACTTACATCGGATTCCGTCGGGACTCCCAACACCTGAATGGTATTGGCAGAGTTGTCAATAACGCCCCTATATGCAATACCATCAATGGTTACCACAAAACTGTCTATGGATGCAGTCTCCTGAGCATCCACCTTGATCCGGTACGTTCTTACATTCTCTTTATCTTCCGATGTTACTTTGATCGTCGTCCAACCGCTCAAATCTATCTTCGTCTTTCCATCCAGAATCTGTTCAGGCTCCGTGGTTGCACCATAAGACAGCGTTCCCTTAATGAAAAGATTCTGCGTATCTACTCCGGCTGCCACACTTAGAAGAATGTCTGTAGTTGCCTCATTTGTAGTTACTTTCCGCGCTGTAATCTCGATATCTCTTAAGATATTTGCATCCTGCAGTTTCAGACTGTCTGCATCCAGATTCGTACCGGATGCCTTAATACCTTCTGCCAGTTTTACTGTTACATAGTATGTTTTTGTGGTCTCTCCGTCCTCCGCACGTACCGTGAACGGCTGTGCTATATTTTCTGCAAATGTAACGGGGAAGCTGGGTGCATCCAGTGTCGCATAGTCTGACAATGTAATTTCCGGCGTCATATTGGTAAGCGGTGTTCCCTTTGGAAGCGTCACGGTAATCTGAGCCCCATTGATCTCCGCCGTCTTTCCTTCCAGTACAAAGCTCTTAATCTCCGCTTCTTTGCTCAACGGCCGGGAAAAATCCTGCTGATGATAGTAAAGCGAATATGGATGTCCTGCCCCGCCATTCTCCAGGAACCCAAGATACCACTGTACGGTATAACATCCCTGATAAGTTGCCATAGAATTCTTCTTCACTGCTACGGTATGTGCAAAATATTCTCCATCTGCATAGTCCAGAAATGCCGTCAGTGCGCTCTTCCCGTTTCCATCAGAAAATCTGGCATCTGTATGACAGTCCACTCCAGCTGCACTCAATGCACAGATAGCCTGCGCCGCACTCTCGCTGCTCTGGTAGCCAAAGCCTCCGAATGTGAAATCCGGCTGCATGGCATCTACTGTGTCTGCCTTCTTGTTTCCGAGGAAGAGATCAATGCCTTCCTCCAGCTTTGCCTTCACTCTCGACCCATAGACCGGATCGTTCTGATAGGGAGCAATGGACTGCATCAGCATTCCTACCATGTCGACGCCAAACCCGTCGGATCCATATTTATGTGTCAGAATGGTTTCCAATAATTTATCCCTTGTCCATACTGCGTTCTTAGGAATCGTATAATTACCCATATCCAGTGCAATTAGGGCAAATATGGGACCATTGATCGTGTAGGATCCGGAATAATTATAGAGATATGCCGTCAAATCCTTAATCGGCTCTCCTTTTGCATTTTTAAAAGGATTATCCTCTGTGGTATAAGCGTCCAGTTTTGATGCATCAATTCCACATGCCGTCAGCATCATAATGGTACGATCCAGATTGGTCATTGCCACACTGGATGTCGTATCCAGTTTCGCCAGTTTTTCTCTTACATGGTTTTCCAGATCTTTTGGTAAAGAACCAGGTGTCTTCTTCTGCGTAACTCCTTTATAAAAGCCAAGGTTCATCCACTCCCAGTCATCCGATGCTTTGGTCTCATATCTGTCAATAATATTATTCCGGAGACTGACCATGGAGTTCTTGTAAGGATTCTCCCCCATGTCTACCAGAACAACAGTGACCCGGTAGGTATTTGTCACTCCATTTTGCGCCGTAACTGTATATTCTACCGGACTGGTTCCGCTGAAATCCACCTCCGCTCCGGAAGCCGGATATACCTCTGCGAACTCTGACACCTGTACTTTCGGCGTCAGTTTCTTCAGATTCGTTCCCTGAGGCACTTCCAGTCGGATTGTTCCCTGATTCTGGTCAATGGTTCCCTGGATACTTCCATATGCGAACGATAGAATCTGATTGGCTCCGGAAATGGGTGTTTCCTTCAATGTCAGCTGATACGTTTTCGTATCCTTATTCTGGGCCTGCACCACATAGGTCAGCATCTGATTAAATGCAAGTGATGCGGGCTTCTGAATCAGAGTGGCATCTTCCGATATCTGTATTTCCGGCGTACATTTAGAGGGATCTGTTCCATAAGGAAGGGTCAGTGTAATCTGATCTCCATTAATGGTCGCCGTCTGATCCCCAATCTTATAGGATAAGATATCACACTCTGCGGAATCTCCCGTCTGAACTGTCAAGGTATAAGAACATTTATACTTATCCAGCATCAGTTCTACCTGCACCGGTTTGCTTAAATCCAACGCTGTTCCTTCTACTTTTCCACCAATCGTTGCCGTCGACGCTGTATGCTTCAATACCGGTGTCAGAGAGGTCAGATTCGTCCCTATCGGCAATGTGAGGCTGATGGTCTGTTCCTCATCATCAATCTGGGCATGATAGATACGCTCGCCTAATGTAATACTCAAATCCTGCACTTTCAGTACCGGATCCCCTCTTTTAACCTCAACAATCCAGGTCTTTCCAAGGTCTTTATCAAACACGTAGCCGCCCGTTCCATTGTACACGGCACCCGTCCATGCAGCATAGGGAGTCAGACGATACAGCAACTGTCCACTCTCAATCGAACCGGCAAACAAGTTGGATTTTACAGAACCATCCGTACTGATCTTTGCCTCTGACGGATCCGGAAGATTGGCGTCTGCAGGAACCGTAAGAGTTACATGGGTTGCTCCATCTATAACCCCCTTATACTCTCCCAGCTGAAATCCCGTCAGTTCCGGGGCAGCAATCCGATCATTTTCAATTTCATCACAATATGCTTCAATACAATCTAAAATCTTGGCTGTCTGATCCGCTTTCAGCAAGCGATCACTGTTCATATCAAACCAGTCAAGATCATCCTTCATCAGTGCCCTCAATGTTTCTTCCGTATAGAGCACTTCATCTTTTCCATAACCAGGGACTTCACTTCCCCTCAGCATTACCCAATAATTATAATTTCTCAGATAAGATACCATCGGCTGATAGGCAGTCTGCAATCCCCCAACTTCCACTTTTCTCTGTTCCACTGCTGTATTCAATTTGTCGAGGAGTGATATCAACCGATCCCTGACTTCCAGCCACCGCGGTGCCAGATCTATCCATTCTTCTTTTTCTTCCTCTGTCCATGGTTCTGAAGCGGAGGCTGGTCTGGCCAGGAGCCATACATGCCCCTGGCGACCATCTTCCGAAGTTACAATATACGGAACAGGAGAAGAAAAATCCGCCTGTTCCGCATCGGAAACAGGAGAAAAAAATGCACGTTTATTATTCTGGGTTGTTTCAAAATTTTCCAATGGCATTATTGAAGATTCTCCATCTTTCAACTGAAAAATCTGCATAATGGTACCTGTTGCTGTAGATGCAATTATTTCATGCCCCAGATAGGACCTGCCATTCGCACATAACCCATCCCATAATGCAAACGATGTAATCGTCTGACTAAGTAATAAAACGATTGCCAACACCAGCAGAAGCAGTTTTTTCCCTGCTTTTTTCATTTATTCCCCTTTCTATTCACAATTACCACGGATGTGTTCCATAGTTAGTGGTAAAGAACCATGCAATTGTAGAACTGTTGGACAGTGTGTAGTCAGCTGCACCTATCGGAGCGGTATACCATTCACTTGGTTTTTTACCAGCTTCATAAGGGTTATCTGTGTACATCCATCCGTCCATACCATTTGCCAGTGTGAACGGGCAGAGTCCATCAATGTACTCCACATAAGTACAGCTTGCACTTACATCCGTTTTTCCACAGGTGAAATAAGCCTTTCCATCTGCCTTTTTCTGCGTGGTGGCAAATTTCAAAAATGCCTGAAGAACATCCATACAGGTAGCACCTTCATCAAATGTCGGATTCGTTGCATACCATGCAGTCTGTGCTGTCTGAATCTCTTTTATCTGTTTACCGATAGTCGTCCAGTCATATCCATCATTCAGTTTTTCTTTTTTCTCCATTGCAGTATTTAATTCTGTAAAATCAATCCAGAAGTTTTCGCTGGTAGCAACAAATCCAGATGTCTGTGCTGCAAAAGTCGCATTGATTGTATAGGTCTTTCCATTGATTGTCAGTTTTTTAGAGGTTGTAGACAGATCTACTGTCTCATTTCCTGTAGAACCACCAGATACTGTATAAGCAACTGTACAGCTATCTGCCGGCGCAGCTACACCTGTCGCACTGATTGCCAGAGACTCACTTGTCCACTCAAGCTTGTTCTCTGCATAATAGCTGTTACCGATACAAGCTCCAGCAGTAATTGTTCTGGTAACATCTGCTGTAGTTCCATTTAAGGTAACAGAAGACACATAACCTGACATTGGATTTTTAACAAGATCAATATCTCCACCCTCAATACCAGCTGCTAAAATATAATTGGTTCCACCAACATTTACATTTAAAGATTTATTAAGTAAATCAGCAGTGAAACTCTCACCTTTTGCCACTCCATCTACAGTAATGTCTTCTACTGTATTTATTGCAACAGTTACATTACTCAAAGTACTTAAAGATGTACTGGTAGGGAACATATATCTGATATAAACATTTGTGGAATCATTATCATCCTTATAAAAGGCTGCCGCATTTCCATTAAGTGTTATACCATCAATGTCTCCATTTGCAGAGCCCAATGAGGTCTCCTTTGTCGGTTTTGCCACCGCGGCATGAGCAGTCATACTTGTCAGGTTTACAGAGAATACCATTGCTACTGCGAGCACTAACGTAAGAATACGTTTAATCGGGTTCAAATTAGATTTTGAACTCATAAATCTATTTTCTCCTTTCGATTTTAAAAAATAATAGTTATCGATCAGTTTATTTTCACCGGAGCAGTGTACTGACCTTTTTTCATCTCTGCTCCTGTCTTCTTAACCCATGGGACTATACCTCCTTCTTTCGTTTTTATGAACATGCTTACATAGCCATAATCATCTGTTTACTGAATATCTATCTGGAACTGGTAGGTTCTTGTTTCCTTTCCATTTGCTATGACGAGACTTGCATTTTCCACTGTCAGGTTCACGACTGGTCTTCCCCCCAGATCATTGAGCAGGCAATTACTCTTGTCTGATACCGTTGCTCCATCTGCCAGTTCCAGATTCAACGTGGTTTTCTCGAAGGAGAAGTCCACAGGGAGGGCTGCTTTGATGATGTAATCATCTGCGCCGTCTGTCGTATCATGCAGGATCGAAGCTTCTGTATCTCCGATGATGATGGAGTGGATGGCCAGAGGATCATTTTCCCCGGAATCACTGGTTTCATCCGTTTCTTCTTCCGTTCCGCTGTCGGTATTTTTCACATGGTTTCCACCTGTCAGGTTTGTTCCCACTCCATAGGCCACTACACCGATGGCAATAAGAGCCAGGATAACGATAAGCAGGAAGAACCGTTTCTCCATTTTCGTCTGTGTTGTCTTCTTTTTCATATCTGACACACTCCTTTACTCGGTACGGATGGCCTCATTCGGGCTGATATTCATAGCCCGTTTTGCCGGAATCCATGCTGCCAGCAGGGCTACCAGTCCTGCGAAGAGGACGCCTCCTGCCATGAGCCACCATGGGAAGATACAGCGGATTCCCTGATCTGCGAAGAGTACCGGAATGATCCGTCCCATGAGGAAGCTTAAGAGTAATCCTGCCACTCCTCCGGTCAGTCCGACCAGAAGTGCTTCCGTCAGGAACATTCTTGCAATATCCGAGAACTCCATACCCATGACTTTCAGAATGCCGACTTCTCTGGTCCGCTCGTTGATGGACATCATCATGGTGTTGGCCACACCGAAGCCTGCGACCAGAAGTGCCATGAGGCCGATGGCTCCCAGCATGCCCTGGATCTGACGGGATTGTTTCTTTACCGCCTCCAGCATGTCATTAAGGGAGGTGGTCTCAAAGCCTGCGTCCTGTACCAGCTTGCAGATCCGTTCCACATCAGATACCTTCTCTGCCTTGATCCAGACCAGATCGTAGGTATCTTTCAGTGCCGGGTTACTGGAACCGCCGCGTGCGCTGCTGGAGCTACTGGAAGAGGTCTGACTTCCTACAGCTGCCCGCTCGGTATCACGGCTATTGGTGGTACTCCGGGTTCCTTGTGTATTGCCGGAAGTGGAACTGCTGTTGGCTGTCGTTCCGGTATTGCTGGTATCTGTGCTGTTTCCTGTTCCGCTATTGGAATTACTGTTCGTATCGGAACTGTTGGTGCTGCTGTTGGTATTACTTTTCGTTCCACTGTTGGTGCTGCTGTTGGTATTACTGTTCGTTCCACTGTTGGTAGTGGAACTGTTATCGGTACTTCCGGAGCTGTTTCCGGAACTGCTTCCTGAGGTACTGGAATTGCTGCTGGAAGCAGAGGTCTGCTTTTCCACTGCATCCTTCCACTCTTTCAGCCGGTCTTTATCGAGAAAGGCGGAAGTTGCGTAGGTATAGTTCAAACTGGAGCAAACGCCTGTAATGTCCAGGTTATAAAAGGTTCCGGACTGGGTAGCCCGTCCTTCCTTGTCGGCGGTCTGCTCACCATTTAAGGTATTGTAATCAAAGGTCAGCTTGATGGGTGAACTCAATGGATCGACCAGAGGATTGCCATCGGCATCCACGGCATCCTCCCAGTTCCGGTTAGGATCCGCGAAGGATTTTGCCAGGTCATCCGTCACCATCAGTTCAGGATGAAGTCTCAACCCCGCCTCCGGCATGGTTCCCTCTACGGGAGTGAGAAGGAAGCTTTCTGCTGTGGAAAGGTCAATGCCATAGAGCTTTGCGATAGCGATATAATTTCCGCTCTTCAGGTAACCGGTGCTCTGTTCCACCGGAGTGACGGCTTCCACGCCATCAATCCCTTTAAAGCTGTTCACTGCCTTATCATTGAGCAATGCACTCTTCTGGCTGTCATTCATCTTGGTCTGGGGCGTGACGTCGATCTTGGTCAGGCTTCCCATGGAAGCAACGCTTTCTTCATAGGATCTTCCATAACCGATACCGACAGAGATCAGCACCACAATACACATGACACCGACGGTCATGGACAGGGCCGTGAGGATGGTTCTGGTCTTGCGCCTCCACAGGTTCACGCATCCGGTGCGGAGGAGATCCCCCGCCCGCATATGCTGAATCCGGAGATCTGATTTATTCATTGTCTTCATCCTCTAAATTAATGATCTGAATTTCGTCCTGATCTTTGTCTGCCTGTGCTTTTTCTTCCGGCGCTCCTTCAGCCTGTGCTTCCTGCTTTTTCTTATATACGAGGAAGTACCATGCCAGCAGGGCACAGATAATAATGAGCAGGATCAGGAAAGTGACCAGCCACCAGGGCAGTCCGCCCTTCTTCTGTACTTCCACATTTTCACTGTCGGCCTGTACAGCGGTCTCATCTACCGCCGGAGCCGTGTCGAGGTCTACATTGACGTTCTGGGTGTACTGCTCGCCGTCTGCGTCCTCATACTGTACGACAAGGGTTCCTGCGTACTGACCGGATTTATTCGGAATGATCTGGATATCTGCATTCAAGGTTCCTGCCGCGAGGATGTCTCCTCCGAAGTAAGCATCCTGCATGCTGATGCCGTTCATGGCTACAATGCTCACATTGTAAGCACGGGAACGTCCCAGATTGACCATGTTCAGGGATACTGCCACCGGCTCGCCCTGTACCGGAGTGCCATAGACCACCGGGGTATCCAGCTGCAGGTTCATGGGCTGCTTAATAGGGATCTGGATGGTGGAAGTGGCACTTCCCTGGACTACATCCTGATTTTCATAGGCCAGCGTAATAGTTGCGGCGCTGGGTCCTACGGAAGCGGATGCCCTTGCGGTGATATGGTACTCAATATCCGTGGTCTGTCCTGCCGGAATGCTGCGGACATAAGCTGCATCGGAATAACCGCTGGTCAGAATCAGAGAATTGGCATCTGCCAGTTTCAGGGTTGCTACGGTTTTATAAATCACATCTTTGGCTGCGTTATTTTTCAGTTTCAACTTCAGGACAACGTCTTTTCCGGCTTCTACGGTCTGCACTTCCTCGTCATCCACATAGAGGCCATAGCTCTCTACCATGAGGGACGGAGCGGATTCCTGTACCCAGCCGTCTTTGACATAGACATAAGCATTGAAGGTACACTCACCGTAAACACCATTTTCTTCGTAACTAGCACGGAAGGTAACGACTTTATTTCCGGTAGTGGCGTAAGGAGAGATCGTCATGGGCCAGTCAACGGTCTGGCGGGTGCCATTTTCCATGGTGCCCAACTCTCTGCCGTAATTGATGTCGGTGGTCACGAAGGGGAAGGTCTCCAAATCTCCGGTGACAACCGGTGCTACGGTCACGTTGGTAAGGGTCTGTCCTTTATTGACGATGGGAATACTCAGAACCACGGTCTCACCCGGTTTTCCGGTGGGTGATGCAATGGCATGGTCTTCTCTTCCTGCAATCTCCAGCGGGCTGATGGCACTGGTAACACCGGACATATTTCCGTTACCTACAACGGTCATGAAGACATTCATAGAGAAGGTAACATCTTCCTGTACATCGGTTCCATTAACGCTGTCTTCTCTCCATACGGTGGCATTCACAGTGAAGTTCACCGGATACACGCCCTCTTTGGCAAACTCGGAGACGGTGAGCTTGTACCATACTTCCGCGGTACTGTTATAACTCATGTCATCCAGATGTTTGGTGGAAGAAGCATCCACTACATTAAATGGCCAGGTATCTTTCGTGGAATCCTTCGGGATGTCCAGACGGATGGTGATATTGCGGAGCAGGTATTTTTCACTTGGCAAGTATTCTCTGTTGACTGCCAGCGGAAGAACTACTTCTACAGTCTGTCCCGGAGCTGCTTTCGGAGACTGTGCACCTGCGTCCATGAGGATCAGGGCATTGGCATTACTCGGAGTCACCTTAATATCTGTGTTCGGCTTTTCCGTGGTAACGGTGTTGCTGCTTCCGTCTTTTTTGTTGTCATCTGCAGCTGCTTTCGTGGTATCATCCGTAGCTGCTTCCGCTGCCGGTGTGCTTTCCGTGTTTTCCGCTGCCGGCGCTGCCTCCGTCTGCGCAGCTGCTTCCACTGGCTGAGCAGCGGTTTTTTCTGCAGGTGCTGTCTCTGTCTGAGCGGCTGCTTCTGTATTTTCCGCCGCCGGTGCTTCTGCCGGAGGGTTGACCTCTGCCGCATAGGCGGTCAGGCTGCCTCCAAGTCCCAGACAGAGGGACAGGGACAGAATCAGTAATCGTTTCTTCATATTCATAACATTCTTTCCTCCCGTAATGTTTGCTGTTCGATCTTTCCGTCCTTTAACCGGATCTCCCGGTCTGTATAGCGGTACATTTCTTCATCATGGCTGACCAGTATAAAGGTCGTCCCCCATTTCCGGAATATCCGTCCCAGGAGTTCCATCACTTCCTGTCCGGTTCTGGAATCCAGGTTTCCGGTTGGCTCGTCTGCGAAGACGATGGACGGGCCCGTTACAATGGCGCGGGCAATGCCGATCCGCTGCTGCTGTCCACCGGACAGCTCTGTTGGTTTATGTAAGGCGTGATCACGAAGTCCTACCAGATCAAGGATCTCCATAGCACGTTCTTTTCGTTCTTTTAGTGGGATTCCCCGGATCTGCAGGGGCATAGCCACATTCTCCCATGCGCTGAACTGAGGAAGCAGGTTGTAGGACTGGAACACGAATCCGATGTGTGCCCGCCGGAAACGGCTCCGTTCTTTTTCATTCAGCTGTTCCAGATGCTGCCCCAGAATCTCAATTTCCCCGGCTGTGGGGCTTTCCAGTCCCGCCAGCAGACTTAGAAGGGTTGATTTACCGGAACCACTCCGTCCGCTGATGCAGAGGAACTCTCCCTTTTCTACCTGCAGGTTAATCCCATCCACTGCATGGATGGTGGAATCTCCTACCTGATAAAGCTTCTCTGCCTGTCTTGTTTCGATGATTGGTTTCATAGTGTTCCTTCCTCCTCATGTCTGCCCGGAGGCATCACATAGGATCGTTCTTCCCCTGTCAGTCCGAATTTTCGTTTAATCCGTAATAATTTTCGAATCCATGCTTCCCCCACGAAGTACAGCACCAGCATGGTGCAGATGCCATGACTCAGATCGAAGAAAAAGCTGGATACATAAGCTGCTGCCACGGTCTGCCAGGTCAGGGGTCTGACATAACCGATGATGTAGAAGAGGTTCATCACCCACCCATAAGCAAATCCGGATGCCAGTCCATAGATACAGAGGCGGATGGGTTTCCTTCGTTTTCCATTCTTCTGTGGCTGTTCTTTTCCTATGGGGCCAAATATTCCTGCTTTTACCAGCAGTCCCGCCACGAATCCGATGCACCCCCAGCAGAACATCTGCCACGGAGTCCATGGTCCCTGTCCAAACAGGAAGTTACTGACGAATCCTGCCAACGCTCCGGTGAGGTATCCGGCCTCCGGTCCGAAGGCTGCCGCCGTGATAATGATGATGGCACTGACTGGTTTAAAGTTCGGTAAAGGAATCAGCGCAAATGCGGTTCTTCCCACCACGCACAGGGCTGCCATCAGTGCAATGGGAACCAGTTCCCGTGCCTGTGCCCGATGTCCGTCAGGCCCTCTCTTCCGGTCAAAGACCAGATAGAAGGGCAGTGCCGATACAAGCAAAAACAAAAACGCCAGCATCACATCACTGTTCTGTATTAAGGTATCCCGGAAGGTCCACTCGGACTTGATATGGAGCGCCGGGCGGTGGTTCATGAACCATGCATAGGCCAGTAATAATACCGGAAGTACCAACGTGATGATGGCTGCCGCCATCTTTGTCCGCCTGCTTACGAAGACGCCGCTTTTCTGCATGCAGCAATCACCTCCTCGCAGGTAATGGCTTCCGGAATGCAGTCACCTGCAATAAGTCCGGCAGAGGTGGTATAGAACCGGTTACCGCTAAAGAAAGCATGCGGTTCTTCCTCTGATACGATCTGTCCGTCAAAGAGCAACGCACACCGGTCGGCATAGGCCGCGGCGAATTCCAGATCATGGGTGACCAGCAGAATAGAAATGCCCTCCCTGCAGAGTTCTTTCAGATACCCTGCCAGATCTCCTTTGAGACCTGCATCCAGTCCCTTGGTGGGTTCGTCGAGCAGAAGAAGATCTGCATCTCTTAATAAGAGTTTTCCAATGGCTGCTCTTTGCAGCTCTCCACCACTTAAATCATAGGGATGGGCATAAATCTTGTCCGACAGGTTCATCCTTGCCGCCATGGTCTTTGCCTTTTCTTCATTCCCATCTGCGCTGTCCATGAGGTCTTCCCACAAGGTATCTGTGGTAAAGAGTGCTTTGGGACTCTGGGGCAGCATGGCCAGCCGTCTGCCTTTTTCCATTTTGACTTTTCCTCTCAGGGGTTTGGAGACACCTGAAAGCAGTTTTAACAAGGTGCTTTTGCCGGAACCATTTCCGCCCAGCAGGGCGGTCAGTTCCCCTTCCCCGACGGATAAGGATAATCCTCTTAACACATCGGGACTTTTTTCCTGATATCGGAACCAGAGCTCCTTCGCTTCCAGCACCGTCTTGTGTTTCTGCGATTCCTTCGTCGGAATCTTTTTATCGGGAAGTATATGAATATGAGTATTTTCAAGCAATTTCGGAAGCGCATTTCTTGCCTCCCGGATGCTGATGGGGGTCTTCTCCTCCGTCGGATACAACCCCTCCTGTCTCAGTCCACTGAAGATCCGGACTGCCCCGGGTAACCCCGGATAGATTCTTGATATGTTCTTTGATGAATCTGTCAGATTTCTTGATAATTTCTCTGCCACCCATTGCGGAGTATCCAGAAACTGTATCTGGCCTTTCTCCATGAGCAGGACTCGATCTGCAGTCTGAAAGACTTCTTCCAGACGGTGCTCACAGATGATCACTGCCACTCCCAATTCCCGGTTAATCCGGGAAACCATCTGCAAGAGATTCTGAGATGCCAGCGGGTCCAGCATACTGGTTGGCTCATCCAGAACCAGAAGTTCCGGATTCATGGCCATAATGGATGCCAGATTGAGCATCTGCTTCTGTCCGCCGGACAGTTCGTAAGTTTTCTTATGGAACCAGTCCTCCATGCCGAAGAAGCTCGCCATCTCGCTGACCCTGCGTCGGATCGCGGAGGTGGGAAGCGCCATATTTTCAAGGCCAAAAGCCAGCTCGTGCCAGACAAAATCCGTCACAATCTGATTGTCCGGGTCCTGCTGGACAAATCCGATCTTTACGGCCGTCTCTTCCGGCGACATCCCGTGTACATTTTTGTCATGAAAATATACAGTTCCTTCCCTTGCTCCTGCAGGAGTCAGTTCCGGCTTTATCTGCCTGAGAAGAGTCGTCTTTCCGCAGCCGGATTCGCCGCAGATCACCAGATATTCTCCTTTGTCTATGGAAAAGCTGATCTCATCCAATGCCCTTGTCCTGGCATCCGGATAAGCAAAGCTTAACTTGTCAATCCGTAAGAACGCCATCTTACTGCCTCCTTGCCTTCCAGGATGGTCGGCAGGCATACAAGCACTGCAAAGATACAGTACATAAAAATGCCGCTCTCCCCCGTAATCACCACATCCATGCGTGGGTAGAATTCCATGGTGCCATGCCCGAAAGCTCTGGCAATGATGCACATGCCTCCCAAGATCAGAATACCTGTTAAGAATCTGGCATCTCTGGAATCAAAATGGAACAGATGGAAGGTCGTCCTTCTTTTCAGGCCATACCCTCTTGCTTTCATGGAATCTGCCTGTTCCACTGCATTTTCCACGCTCCATCCAATGAGAGTGGATGTATGGCGAATGGCTGTATGTAATTTCGCCATACTTCCTTTTTTCTGCTCCCGCAGCATCTCCTGTCCCTGCCGGATGTCTGATAGCTGATTCTGCAGTTTGGGAATCAACTGCAGTGTCATGGTAATCAGAAGCGACGTTGCCGGTGCTATCTTTCCAAAGAGATAAAGGAATTTATCACTGGTCATAATCTCCTGATAACAGGCAAACCACAGAATCAGTGCTCCCAGTGAAAGTCCTGCTGTGATTCCATAGCAGATAGCTTCCAATGTAATCCACTGATCCATGAACATTCCAAGGAGCGTCACCCCTCGGTGGTTCACAAGCGGATTGGCGATTGCAATTAGCAGAAACATGGGACCTACGAATCGCAGGATTCCCACTACCTTACGCCTGCCGCCCAGCATCCACAGGAAGAGGATGGCCCCCACTGCGGAAATAAGCAGCATCACCGGGTGCATACAGGCCAGTGTCATACCGATCACCAGCACAAAGTACAGGAAGATGCACACCGGATGAAGGTGTTCAAAGTATTTTGTCATTTCATTCCCTCGTTGTTGTCTGTCAGTTATCAGTCATGATTGTCTTTCCATTCTTTGCCGTATCCATTGGGATCTCCATTTTCCAGATCACACCCTAAGTCACAGGTGTAATTCCACTCGATGACATCCCCACTTTTCACTACATACTGACCGCAGCCGTAATTGGGATACCATCCATTCACACAATACATCCAGCCGGACCAGCGGCCACCGTCGAACTCATACAGGTTGTTGATACCCTGAATATACTGACCACCATTGGTTCCCGTATATTCCATCTGCAGTTTGTAAGTATCCCTTATCGTGCAAAGAAGATCGAATACGGTTTCACCCTCCTCAAATTCCATCGTAGTTACCGGAAGGATACATCCGCTGGACGGTACGATGCCGGCCCATTTGGCTTCCTTGTCCATGCCGTTATTGACAGCTGTATCACATCGAATGGTGAAGGTTACGGTGTTTTTCTTCACTGTAGTCGGATTTTTCTTATTATCCTCGTTCTTATCAGTTCCAGAATCCGGAATGGGAGCTTCGTTCTTTTTTTCTTCTTCCCTTGATGGAGCTTTCTGATCGTTTCCATCGGTCTCCTGCTCCGGAACTGTCTGTTTCTGTTCGGCTTCCGTCTCTTTCTTCTTCTCTGTATTGGCGCTCTCTGTCAGTCCATACAGACCTCTTAAGCCGCTCTCCTCTTCTGTATTATTATTGGCAGAAGCGACTTCTGTTGCATGACGGCCGGACTGTTTCTTATCAGCGGATAATTTTCCTTTCAGCCACGCCATCACCCCGGTGCTTTCCGGTGTAACTTCTTCCTCGGTGACCTCTCCATCTTCCCCGACGTAATCAATATCCAGTTTGCCGGAGCTTCCGAAACCGCCGATATCATCAACGCCGCAGCCGACAGTACTCATAAGTACCGTTGCCAGCATCAATGCTATGACTGACTTTTTTAACCATTTCCTTTTCATTTTGTTTTCCCTCCCTTGAAAATGGGTAATAAAAAAGGCAACGGAAAATACAGACCCATTGATAGGATCCCTCCGTTACCTTCGGTGTAATGTCACTGTGTGTTCGACATGAAATTCTTCAGCGAATTCCTTACCCTTATCAGGCTGCTTCTCTATCGTCCGACTATTACGGTGCCACATCATGTTCAGGAGTTCCGCCTGACTTGATATTGATTCAGCCTTTATATTTTTATTGATTCATTTCTTCTTTTTTCTTCTTCTCTGCTGCTTCTGTCCGCAACATCACCTGACTTTTATCATTGAGTGATGGCAGTCCGCATGCTTCCAATACATCTTTCCATAATCGGAAACGCTGCTTCAACGCTTCCTGATTGGGGATGTCTGCTTTACTGGGTGAATATCCATGCTCGATGTAATACTGCTTCACCGTCTGGAGCAATGCAATATCGCTCTCCGTCAATGGATTTCCCGACTGCCAGAACAGATCTTTATGATTGATTCTTCTTTTTGCCTTTTTCCAGCTCTGATTATCCTGACTCATTTGGGATTACCCACTCGCTTTCCCCACTCTATTGCATCCTGACGTCTTCTCATGCAATCAGGATCATTCAATATAGGTAATCCAGCAACTGTGAGAACATTTTTCCATATACCAAACCGTCGTTTCAATGCTGTACTGTTCGGCATATCTTTTTGTGATGGTGAATATCCATGCTTTTCATAATAACGGATCAGCAAATCCAACATCTTATGATCATCTTCTGTCAGCGGATCACCTTTTTTCCATCGCTGCACCTGATCCTGTTTTAACTTATTTCCAGTTTTGCTTTTCTTAGGATCTTCTCTTCTCACCTTTTCCCCTTCGCCCATCAAAAATGAATCTTTGACGTGCCTCCAAAGATATTCCATGATATATCAACTAGTAAATGCTGTATTCTGACTTAGACCTTCCTGCCTACTCGTCGCCCTTCTCAGTTGCCCAATGGTTATTGCGACTTTCGTAGATCATTACAGCAGGGATAAAAACTGTAGCAGATTCTCACTGCTTTCCCAGAACCGGATTCGATTCTGACTCATTTACTTTATTTGATATCAGTATTGATTTATTCTGCCTTAAAGTGGATATACTAAGTATTAACAATGCAATACATCCTAGAATATACCCATCTAAGAATGAATCCGGTTTTGGACTGTAAAACAGCATGTTTCAGCTTTTTCTGACCAGAATTTTGACGGCTGACAGATCTTATGACATACACAGGCTGCTGATCTGAGACTTCTTGTATTCCATGGATGGATGTACATATCTGTCTAATGTAATCTTCACGGAGGAGTGACCAAGAAGTTCACTGAGCACTTTGATATCCATCCCGGACTCTATGCACCGGGTAGCGAAAGTATGCCGCAACGTGTGAAACTTAAAATCCCGCAACCCATGAGTCTTGCAAAATTTCTTGAACCATGAAGTCATCGTCCGAGGTTCTACGGGTTTAAGATTGCCTGACAATACAAAATCAGCATCTGAATGCAGTTTCTTTTTCTCTTCCAGCCAGCTTCTCAATTGAGGATGAATGGGAATCGTTCTTTCTTTATGATTTTTCGGTGTATCAAGAAGTAATCTTGTCTTTCCCAGCTTTGCGACCTGCTCCGGTAGATTTTGGATGCGCTGCAATGTATACCGAATATGAAGAACCCCTTCTTCTGTATCAATATCCTGCCATCGGAGTGCACACAATTCGCCGAGGCGAATACCTTCAAAAAGAGCAATCAGGATTCCAAGGGCGGTTGTATCCCGATTATTCATACAGCTGTGAACCAGAATGGCTGACTCGGAATTGGTCAGAACTTCGATCTGCTTTGCTTTATCTTTTATCTTTTTTTGTTTCGGAACAATATGCAAACTACCCGGAGCCTGCGCCAGACAATTTTTTAAAATGGTATTCACTGTTTGGATAGAACTTTCCGACAGTGAATTTTTTAACTGCAAAATCAAATTTTTATAGAGTTCTTCATCAATCTCCGTGATCGTTCTGTATCCCCACGCTGGAATAATATAGCGCTCAAGATAGTTCTGGTATTTCATTCGTGTAGAATGTTTCCAGTCAGCACTGTTTTCAGAAATCCATTTCAATGAAGCCTCGTAAAATGTGATAGGGTCTTCAGTGACAGGTGGATGAATCACCATCTCAATTTCATAATCTTTCTTGCGTTGAAGAGCCTGACAACAGGTCGGAGCATAAAATGATTTGTATAAAATCTTTCCTTCCGCAGTCCGACCAGTGATAATTCTTGCTTCCCAACGACCATCTTTTCTCTTGTATACATTCTGTCCTTTCTTCATACATTTCCCTTTCCGGAGTTTCCCTGATGACCAGTTTTCTGACGGTTTATATCGCACATATCTGTGCAAAATAAGAAAAATACCTATATAATAAGAACGTCTGAGCAATCAATTTTTGACAAATTGCCCAAAAACAATTGACAAAACAACCGGATACATATATTATTCATAGTAAAGAATGCTTCTTAGATGGGTATATTCTAGGATTTTTCTTAATATTAATTGCTATGCTCCACTTGTTGGGGAATCCCCCAATCCCCGGAAACTCATCTTTCGATGAGGCCACGCTTCGGCATCTGTTGTTCTTCATTCAGAAATGTTCTTGTGATTTCCTGTGCGAGTTGAAATTTTTTCATTTCCGATCTTACTTCCCTGTATTCGCGATACCATTCTTTCTTTTGTTCCAACACTTTTGTATATTCTTCTGTAAGTTCTTTGCATCATATACACTTTTTGTTTTGGAATGAATGTTAATCAGCATCTGGAACGTTTTCGGATTTTCTTTTTTGAATGTCACCCCGGAAAATCTCACTTTTGGAGATTTTATCCATTTTTATGCATTTTATTATTCAAGCTTTTAATTTTTTATGTGCAGGCAGGTTGACAAATCTATCTGCTCCACATATAATGATTCCAGAATCATAAAAACCTTTGGTTTTTGTAAGGACGGCGTTGCGACGGCGTTCTATTTTTTTGCTTAAATACAAAATAAAAAGCCCGAAAATCCAGTCAACTGGACTCTCGGGCTTTTTAACACCTGGCAACTTACGAAACAATGAACATTGCCAATCTATTTCTTAACTCTTCCATCAGGCAGAATGGTGCCGCTACAACTTTCCCCACAAGTTTTAACAGAAACATAAGCAAATCCTCCTCTTTTTCCTTCATTAACAAAAGTATAAAAAAGAGTTTCTCACAACGCAAGTTTGTTTTGGATATTGATACATAAAACATCCCATAAATGAAAAAGTCCCACCGGGTTGCGCATGAAAAATCAGAGGCGTGGTGGGTTCTGTTATTATCATAATACAACTTTTATTGTGGCTGTCAAGATTCCTTTTCTAAAAAAGAATACAAGCTCCCACTGATTATCTTCTTTCATTTTCTCAGTTACAGACTCAGCTTTTTGCATCTGATTGATGATGATCTGTAATCTGTCCTACGCTTGCTCATTTATATCTGCAAGGTAAGTCCAGAGTCTGATAATTAGCCAGTAACTCATTTAATCCGTTTCTGAATCTCTTCAACAGATGGCAGCTGCTTTTCCAGATTATCCGGCAAACTACTGGTTATTTTGTATTCGCTTACACCAATCGGCTTTGAAATATCCTTGAGTGAATATTCTGCGACCACATTATTTTTGTTTTTGCACAGAAGCAAACCAATGGACGGATTATCCTGCTCTTTCTTCAAAATGCCATCCACGGCTGACAGATAAAAGTTTAGCTGACCAGCATATTCCGGCTTAAAATCTCCGGTTTTCAATTCGATAACTACATAACAGCGGAGATTCAGGTTGTAGAACAACAAATCAATGTAAAAATCATCACCGCCCACATTCAGGTGATACTGATTTCCCAAAAATGCAAATCCTGTTCCAAGCTCCAGAAGAAGCTTTGTGACATCCCGAACCAGTGCCTGCTCAATATCCCGTTCCAGCATATCTTCTCTGAAAGGAATAAAATCAAAGACGTATGGGTCTTTCATAGTCTGTACTGCTAATTCACTTTGCGGAGACGGTAAGTGGTGCTCAAAATTTGTGACCTTATCTGCCAGAACCTGCCGCTGATACAAGTTGCTTTCAATCTGATGGACAAGAACATTTCGAGACCAGCCGTTTTCCGCTGACTTTTTAATATACCATTTACGTTCATCCATATCAGCGACCTTATCCAGAAGAACTATATTGTGACCCCATGGAATTTGTGCAACAACCTGTTGCACAAATTCTCGGTCTGGATAAATCTCTGCGAATTTTGCCATATACTTCAAATTACGAACAGAATATCCTTTGCTTTCTGGAAAAGCAATTCGAATATCTGCTGCAAGGTTATCAATAAACTTGTTTCCCCATGATTTATGTTCATTGATCACGCAACCAATATCATAATAGAGAAGCAGCATATCTGCATTCACATGAACTGCCGCACGATATTGTGCCGCAGTAATTTCACTCTTAATATTTTCAATAATGGAAAGATACTCAGCCGTATTCATTAACATACTCATCGCCTCGCTTTCACGTAATTCCTATCATTATTTTCTCTATATAAGATGCTCATATATAATTTTTAAATAATTCAGGTAACCACATGAGCACAGATAACATTTCTGTAGTGAACCTCACATGACTAGAAGTCACATGCTTCTCAGCCGCTTTAAGCGGCAAGACTAAATATCGGCGGATACGCCTGTAACTTAGTTGCACAGATATGT
>NZ_DBLYVB010000027.1:0-25396 GCF_057604405.1 Hominiventricola sp. | reverse complement strand
TTCATGAGCATAGCACGAATATATGAAAGATTAAACTCCACTCATGTAGGAGTAAATTCCACCGCATAAGCGGACGGTGGAATTTACTTTTGAAATTTTCAATATGTAATTTTCCAAAAATAATGCTTGCATTTTTGTTTTGATTGTGTTAAAGTAAGCAAGTCGACGAAATGCGGCATTAAAAATGGTGGATTGGTCAAGCGGTTAAGACGCCGCCCTCTCACGGCGGAAACAGGGGTTCGATTCCCCTATCCACTGCTTTATATCGAATATTTGTTAAAACCGTATGGTGGATTGGTCAAGCGGTTAAGACGCCGCCCTCTCACGGCGGAAACAGGGGTTCGATTCCCCTATCCACTGCTTTATGAACTGTGTATGATTTCATACACAGTTTTCTTTTTGTCTTTTTCCATTTTTACAAAAACAAAAGCTGCGAAACCTTTTCGGATTTCACAGCTTTTTTCTATTTCGTCTTTTTATGCTGCTGACGTTGTATTTTTGAAAATCACACCTTTATACCGTGCCAATACACACAGCAGTACGGTTCCCATAATGCTTGCTGTCAGGATCTCACCAAGACCTACCGTCACCATCAGGAACGGAATCGGAAGGGGTTCGCCATATCCGAATTTCAGCACCCACGGAATAACAATGGCGTTGAGAACAACCGGCGGAACGCTTGCCAGGAATTTGCTCTTTCCGCGAAACATCCAGGTAAGATATGCCGCTGCAAGAGTGGTCAGACTTCCTGCCACCACATCCAGCAGAATACCACCGCCGAGCACATTGGCAATGAGGCATCCAATAAAGAGTCCCGGAATGGCTGCCGGAGTGAAGAAGGGCAGCACCGTCAGTGCCTCTGCCACACGGGTCTGAATTGCGCCGTAACTGATCGGCTCAAATACCAGACAGAGCACCACGTAGATTGCTGCAATCATAGCAGCCTGGGTCATAAAAAGTACCTTGTTGTTTGTTTTCATATTCTGTTTTCTCCTTTAGTTTTGTTTTACGAGTGGAAGGTCACGAACACTCGGCACATTTTAAGGCGGTGACCGCCTTGAAAGCCCTGTACGACCTTGTTTTTATGGGCTTTACAACGGCTCATAGAATACCATATACACCCTCAATTTGTCAAGACCGGACCTTTTCTTGTAAAAAGCTCTCGATTTTCCGTATTTCTTCAGAATTATTCAGCTTTCCCCTCTTGAGTTCTTCTTTTTCATATGCTATCATACCGTGAACAGAAAGCTTTTTTACATCAGAGGAGGTCTTTCATGTCTGTTAAATTAAAGGACTTTGTTAAGAAATATCCTTATATATGGGCTGTTTCTTATTTTATTGTTTATATGATCTGGTTTGTCTGGCTGGAAAGCCGGGCAAACGAACCTTACCACGTGATTCATTTTCCGCTGGATGATTATATTCCGTTCTGTGAATATTTTATTATTCCTTACCTGCTGTGGTTTGCATATATTGCAACTGTGTACGTGTGGATGTTCTTACATGACCGAAAACAGTTTTTCCGCTATATTTCTTTTATTTATACAGGAATGACACTGTTTCTCATCATTTCCACCATTTACCCTAACGGACATCTGCTCCGTCCGCTGGAATTTGACCGGGACAATATTTTCATCAAACTGGTGTGTTTTATTTACTGGGCAGATACATCTACTAACATTCTTCCCAGCATCCATGTATTCAACTCCATAGGGGCACATATGGCTGTTATGCACAGCCCGGAGTTGCTGCAAAAAAAGTGGACCGTCCGACTTTCACGCATCCTGTGCGTGTCCATCATCCTGTCCACTATGTTTATTAAACAGCATTCCTGCATTGATGTGATTCTTGGTATTTTATTTGGTACTATTATGAACCACATCGTTTACCATACAAACTTTTTAGTTAAAGCCCATGACTTTATTTGCAAGCTTATAGGCAATCACGGAAACTTTTCGTCCACCCTTGCCCGGGAGATTCATAGCACGGCCAAAGATACCGAAATATAATTTGTAGTAAAGACCTGCATCCTTTTTCTTAAGGTACTGCCACAGGTCTTTTTTCTTTGTAAGACTTTCTTCCGTACCGGAACGAATCAGCATAATAGAGGATACCGTCATCATAATATCCAGATAGCTAGTCATATATTTTCTCAGCTTTACTGGCTGAATCGTTTTCATGTCATACTGATCAATCATAATCCTGTTGACTTTGATCTGCTGATCCACACGACCAATCATAACCTGCTCATTAACTGACTGATCTGCTCTGCCAATGAAGTAATGATACAAATCAATATCCATATAATAAAGCGTCTTCACATAGGGCAGCGGATAATATACGAAAATGTTATCCACATAGAAGGTATGTTTCGGCAGCTCCAGTCCACATTCTTTCAACATATGGGTACGGTAAATCACAGAGTGCATAAGAATGTACTGTCCCAGACGGAAATGTTTTACATCTCTCCAGGTAAATACCTCATCTAACGGGAATGCCGATGCATAGCGCACTGCCTTTTTATGTTTTGCTCCCTGCTTGTCATAAATATAGTTGCAGATCATCATATCCGGTGCATTTCCCTGATGTACCAGTTCTGCCAGCTTCGCCAGCACCTTCGGATAATTATCCTTATCCAGCCAGTCATCACTGTCCACGACTTTGAAATAGAGACCGGTAGCATTTTTCAGGCCGGTATTGACAGCCTGTCCGTGACCACCGTTTTCCTGATGTACCGCTTTGACAATGGTCGGATATTTGGCAGCATACTCATCTGCAATCTCTGCGGTTCTGTCTTTGGTAGAACCATCATCCACAATGATAATCTCCACCTCTTCTCCGCCCGGAAGCAGAGATTCGATGCAATTTCTCATATAACCTTCCGAATTGTAACAAGGAACTGCGATTGATAATAACTTCATTTTATACTTCTTTACCTTTCCTGTATTTTTCTTCTCCCAGTGCAATATCCAGATACTCTGCATAGGCCGCAAATGCTGCCGGAATCGGATAACTGCTCTCAGTTTCTTTTGTTTCTATAAATAAAAATCCGGAATCTTCCATATGATCTGTTTCTTCCAGACTCACAGCATACCCCGTCATATGCCATTCCACATGACTGAAAATGTGTTTTGCTCCCGCAAGCGGCAAGATTCGAAGGGGCGATAATCCCCATTCTTTCACCTGCTCCAGCACCTGCTGCTCACTTAAGTTTCCATCCAGATTTGGAAGTTCATAAAGTCCTGCCAGCAGCCCTTTTGCCGGCCGTTTCCGGATTGCTACCCGGTCTCCGTCTTTTAAAATCAGCACCGTCCGGTCTTCGATCCGACGTTCTTTCTTTGCCTTTTTCTTCGGAAGCTCGTCTACGATTCCTTCCGCTCTTGCCCGGCAGCAGAATTCCAGTGGACATTCTTCACACTTCGCCTTTCCGTTTGGCACGCAGACAATGGCTCCGATCTCAATGAGCGCCTGATTAAAATCACCCGCCCGCTCTTTGGGAATCAGCTCTCGGATCTCCGCTTCCATGGCATTTTTTACTGACTGCTTCAGCACATCCTCATAGCTTGCCTTCACTCTGGAAATGACACGCAGCACATTTCCGTCCACGGCAGGCATGGGAATACCAAAGGCAATGGAAGAGATTGCTCCTGCTGTATAACTGCCGATCCCCGGCAATGCCAGAAGCTTTTCAAAATCTGCCGGAAATTCTCCGCTGTATTCTGTCATAATGATCTGCGCAGCCTTCTGCATATTCCGCACCCGGTTATAGTAGCCAAGCCCCTCCCAAAGTTTCAGAAGCTCGTTCTCCGGACACGCTGCCAGTGCTGACACATCCGGCAGTGCTTTCATAAAACGCTCAAAAAACGGCTTCACAGCCTCCACACGGGTCTGCTGCAGCATAATCTCAGATACCCACACCCGATAAGGCGCCGTATTTTCTCTCCAGGGCAGCACACGTGCATGCCCATCATACCATGAAAGCAGCGGCATTACAATCTGTTCCAATGATGTCTCTTCTGTCATAGCGTGAACAGCTTCCCGCTTTACTTCCCGTAATTCTTCTGTTTTTTCGTATTTCATAAAGGTTAGTATAACATAAAACCTTGATTTCTCCTACTTAATTTTATATTATGGAAAATAGTACAAATTCTTAAGAAAACCTGAATGAAGGAGATTTACATGAAAACCGATGGTATTATTTTAGATATTGATGGAACCTTATGGAATTCCACCCCCATTGTCGCAGAGGCATGGAATGAGATTATTGAAAAGCGGGATGATATCCCGTTCCGTTTTACCGCGAAGCAGCTGACACAGCTTTTTGGCCGCCCGCTGCCGGTCATTGCCGATATGGTATTTCCATTTCTGGAAGAAAAGGAGCGCTATGACCTGATTAATGAATGCTGCGAGCGCGAGCATGAACTTCTCCGCGCATCCACGCAGAACATCCTCTATCCGGGCGTGGCAGAGACTATGAAAGCCCTGTGTCAAAAGGTTCCGCTCTTTATCGTCAGCAACTGTCAGTCAGGCTATATTGAACTCTTTCTGGAGAAAACCGGCCTTACCGACTGCATTACCGATTCTGAATGCCCCGGCGGTACCGGCCTTCCCAAAGGTCCCAATATCCGTCTTGTCGCTGACCGGAATCATCTGCAGAACCCTGTCTATGTAGGCGACATTGACGGCGACCGCCAGGCTTCCGAAGAAGCCGGCGTGAAATTCTGCCACGCCTCCTATGGATTCGGGAAAGTAGAAAGAAAAGATTATGTCATTAAAGAGTTTTCGGATCTGATGACGTTATTTGAATAAGGTTTTCACCTGCTGCTCGGTCTGCTGCAGCACTTCTTCCGTCACACCAGCCTTTGAAAGATAATGGAGTTCATCCACGGTTCCCTCTCCATGGGGAACCAGGTAAGCTCCGGCATCACTTCCAAGTCCGATATGCGCTCCCAGCGTCATCGCTTTCCGCACATTTTCCATCTGCCGTTCCAGATTCTTCTGTACTTCCTCATCCGGGAAGCGTCCGCATCCAAGCAGATTACCCACCGGTGCGAAGGTCGGCATCCAGGCTGTTCCTTTTTCTGCCAGCAGATGCAATGTCTCTTCTTCCATGAAAAATCCATGTTCCAGACTGTCAACGCCCGCTTCCAGTGTCTCATAACAGGTCTGATTGCCATTGCAATGAGCCATGACTGCCATCCCAGCATCATGTGCTGTACCGATCATTCTGCGAATTGATTCCCGGTCAAGACCATCTTCTGTCAATGTTCCCGCGTGGGCAAAATCCAGAATCCCACTGACCATAATCTTGATAAAGTCAGCGCCTTCCTCTTTCGCTCTTAGGACCAGTGCCTCATACTCTGTCCACGTATCAAAGGGCAATCCTACAATACCACCGTAATGATGACGTTTATGAATGGCAAACACCGGAGTACGGTAATCAATCCCATACTCCGGCGCCAGTTCTTTTGCTTTTTTGGACGCTCCGCGCGCATCTCCGCCATCCCGCACAAAGGTTATTCCAGCGTCTTTCCATTCCTTAAGATGGGCGCGGACTGCTGCCTCGCAGACACCATCTTTATGAAGTGCCACCGCTGCTTTATAATTGATTCCGTCCATGATTACATGGGCATGACATTCTCCGAACATTGCTTTCGCCTTCTTTTTCTATCTGTTTTTCCAGTTATGCATTTTTTTCAAAAGAAATAAAGACAAGGGAACTGATGAACAACATATACGGGTAAAACAACCTTGGCAGAATATCAAATGCACTGACTGTCTCACCTAGGCCGGAAGCCGCTGAGATGGCAACCAGCATCTGTGCTCCATAAGGAAGAATTCCCTGAAAGATACAGGAAAATGTATCCAGAATAGATGCTGCTTTCTTATTGCTGATCCCATAGTTTCCTGACATTTCTTTTGCAATTGGATTTGCCATAACAATTGCGACTGTATTATTCGCCGTTGCAATATCCATCAGACCTACCAGCAGACCCATGCCAAGGAGTCCGCCTTTTCTTCCTTTGAACACCTTTTTTATCCAGTACAGCAATGCGGCAAATCCACCATATTCTTTGATCAGTGCACAGATAGACGCTACCAGAATGGCAACCATGCTGGTTTCAAACATGCCTGCTGCCCCGTCTCCCATATTTCCAAGCAAATCCGTCGGCACGATCATCCCTGTCGCAATCATGATGATGGAGCCACTTATGATTCCTGTAATCAGTACCAGGAACACATTTAAGCCAAGAATGCCTCCCGCCAGCACCAGTATATAAGGAATTGCCTGAATCAGATGATATTCTTCCTGCACAACTCCGCCACTGTAATTTTTCACAGACAGACTGTAAATAATCACCAGACTGACAATTGCTGCCGGAAGTGCAATGAAGAAATTTTCCTTAAATTTATCTGTCATCTTACAACCCTGTCCATTACATGCGGCAATTGTCGTATCAGAGATAAAGGACAGATTATCCCCAAACATTGCACCACCCATGACTGTCGCAATACAAAGCGGCAGGTCAAACCCCGATGCCCGCGACACGGCTATTCCAATCGGAGTAATTAAAGTAATGGTTCCTACGGAAGTCCCCATTGCAAGTGATACAAAACAACTTACTACAAAAAGCACCACAACCGCAAACTGAGGCGGTATCAGTGACAGAATAAAATATGCCACACTGTTTGCTGATGTTCTTCCAACAACACCCACAAAAATTCCAGCCAGCATAAATATAATGATCATGGTAATAATGTTCGGATCGCTGATTCCAACTCCCATTATTTTCAGTTTATCATTCAGGCCTAATTTCCGGTTTTGCAGACATGCAACAAGCAGTGCAAGCAAAAATATAATCACAACAGGAATTTTGTAAAATCCCATCTCGATCTTCAGGCCATATTCAAACAGAATCCCCAGTCCCAGATATAAAACCACAAACACCGCGATAGGCAATAAGGCTTTTGCGTTTCTTTTTTCCATTTCTTAATCCCTCTCTACCCCTTTTATTTATCCCAAACTATACCATGCCATGATACCGCAAATGCCTTAAAAAATCAATGACCCTACTTCCAATGAATCACTGCTTCCACCGAATCCGTATACTGATCATCAGTGATGGACTTGTAACGGGATCCGTCATACCAGTCGGTGAAACCGTTGTCAATTTTGTAAATATTTCCGGTCTCAGTGTCCACGATGCGCTCGTAACCCAGGGTGGCATCACTCTGCTTCTGGCTCATGATATCCTGGCTCCGATTCCGGTTTTCCCAGGAAGACATGATGCTGTCGGACATCTCACTGGCTGACTGGCTGAGAGACTGGGAAGTAGAGGCCGCCTGATTGCTCTGGGACATGGCAAAGCTCTGGAACTCCGGCGTATAATTAAGACTGCTGAGGACTTTGTTCAAAGTAGGCTGCCAGTCCTGAAAGGTTCCCTTTTCTGCACTGAGGACTGTCAGATTATAGACAGAATAATATCCCATTCCTGTGCCCATGGCAAAGGGAACTACGTCCGCTGTAAACATTCCCTCTCCCGCCGTACCATCCTGCGTAAAATCAGCCCGAAGAATGGAGGGTGAAATAGCAACGCTGCTCATTCCCTGAGTGCTTTCAAAACTCTCTGTTACAGAAAAATCTGCAATGTACGGTGTCTGAATATCCGCATAATCAGCAGTTGCATTCATTGCGTCTGCAAACTGTGGGAATATTTCAAAGACTCCCTGTGTCGATACATTCGTAAGAATGGGATATTTTCCAAACAAATCACTGGAAAGCGCCATCATCGCCCGGGAATTTTCATCTGAAAATAATGGTTCCATTTTTAACATAAAGAAAATCTGATTTACCGGATTCTCCGGATCAAAAACGTGAATCGCATGAAACATACCGGTGTACATGGCAGAAGATCTCACATTCCAGCCTTCCGGAATATTCATACTGAATTCCGTGCAACTATAAGGCACCAGCTCCTGAGCAGATGCCAGCGGAACGACTGTCCAGTTGCCCTCGACAGCGGTCTCAGTCTTCGAATCTGCCGCAGCTGCCTGTCCCTCTTCTCCATCCGGCAAGGTTTCTTCCCCCTCTTCTTCATCCGGTGCAGTCACAGCTGCCACGCTTCCTGGCCGTTCAAATACCATCTCTGTATCATCATTTGCCAGAATCAGCACACCATCCTCCAACGTATAAGAATCTGCCACATCTTCCATGGTAATGCTGCTGTCGTCCCAGGTCAGGTCATAGACCGTCCCATCATAATCCATGGTTCCGGTACCGTCCTCCAGGAGTTCCAGCGTCATGGCAGTGCCCATCTCTTCCAGATCCTCCTTTCCGACAGTCATACCATTATAGGTCATGCTCACAAGCTCCCAGGTTCCTGCTGCAGTGTCTGCAGCAGCAATCGTTGCAGCATCCGCTGCGGTACCCGTTTCCACATTTGATGCTGTATCTGCTGCTCCGCCACATCCGGTCAGTAAAAGCGCCGCAAGCAGCAATGCTCCTGCCTTTTTTTCATCTCGTAATCTCATCGCAGTCCCTCCTCCACAAGATCATCCCATATCACATTCTGAACATTCTTCCAGCCCTCTGTCTCATAACAAGTGTTATTTCTCAACAGGTTTCCGGCTTCAAAATCCAGTGTCCAGACATTTCCGTCCTCCATTTGGAAAGCAAGAGTCTCTCCGGCATCCATGGTGCGAAGCTCTGTCTCCTCCCCGACGACAAGCTGCTTCAGAGCCTTCATACAGGCATCGATGGTAGCTGCATCGGTAATCTGCCATTCATTATGAGCCTCACCCTCCTCACTGTAGGTAAGTGCTATGGGAGTTTTCACATATTGTGCGATCTCACCCAGGGACATGGCCGGAAACTCCACCGTATTTCCCATTACATCATCCTTTCCCTTTCCATATCCGTCCACTGTATACCAGGCAGAAGTACCAGTATGGCTGGTCTCCTCATCGTCCTCCACAATCTCATAAAGGTGAATGGTGGTCGTGCCATCGTCATTCTTCACACATTCCACCTCCGGCGCCAGAAAATTACTTTCCTTCAAATAATAAGCACGGGCCATAGCCGCCAGTTCGATACTCTGATAGGGTGCCAGAATGTCCTGCTTTTCCATTGTTGCAGAAGTATCCGGCATCCAGTCGGAAGCAAACAGGGTATAGGTTCCTGTCTGAATGTTGTCCGAATCACCTCCGGCCATCAGATCGGTGTTTCGTTCTACCGTCATAACCACCTTTTCCGGATAAAAAACGAAGTCAAATTTCGTAAAGGACGGTGTCAGATCTTCTCCCTGTTCCTGCATCACACGGGTAACTTTCTCGGAAGCTCCTTCCTCTTCTGAAAGCTCCAGATCGTAAATTACTTCCTCATATTCTTCAGACCCCGACTGAAAAAAGCAATGAAGCCGAATATCATTCCGAGTTTCCAGAATGTATTTTTTCTGTCCGTTCTCTTCGGTGTAAGCAAAGCCGTTATAGGTTTCCAGCCGGGGAGCTTCCTTTTTTGCGGCGATTCCGCAACTGCAAAGCAGTCCTGCTGCCAGCAGGACGAAAAGCATTCTGTAATGATGTTTCTTTTTCATCCTCCATTCCTCCTGTGATATCGATAGTAAAACTGAACCAGTCCGATTCTGGACTTTGTTCCGGTTTTCTCATTAAGGCTGGCAATATGCCGATACAGTGCTGCTCTGGAAATCATCAGTGTCTCCGCAATGTCCTGAACGTTTTCATCAGATACCAGCAGCACCTCCAACACCTCTTTTTCCCGCTCTGTCAGAGAAAACGACACAGCAAACATTTCCAGACTTTCTTCCTCTCCAGGCTTTGTCCCGCTGCTCTCCGGTTCTTTCTTTTCCTGCATATACAGAGCATTACTGTAAACGAAAAATGCAATACTGATCAAAACAAATAGTACCAGCAACACACCATCCCGCAGTATCTGGTTTTCTGACCGTATGAGCCGAAGTGACAGTGATCCTGTAGCAAAAGCACAGATGTTGTTCACAGCCCTTCCAAGACCTGCCCAGAGCTTCGGGCACTTCATCCGGGTCGAAAGCCGCATAAAGCTTACCGTAAAAAATACAACAAAGAACCCGGCTGACAGATAAAACACAACCAGTCCTGCCAAAAAAGGGCCACCATTTTCCAGTACCACAATAGAGAGCACCGACAAAACCGTCACACAATACATCAGTATATTTCCATACCGGCGTTCCCGGCCGTCAAAGAAAACACCCGCCAGAAGACCGCTTCCTGCAAGCAGCAGTCTTGGCCATTGTCCCACATCTGCACTGCCAGATACGTGTCCCAGTGTCACTGCTGCATCCAGCGTAGAAAAAATACAGGTGATCAATATCACAAGAAGAATCAGCCAGAGACCCGCATGCCCGGAGCTTTTCGATGTGCTTTCCGATGCACTTTCTGCTTCTGACATTCCATTCTCCGCGTTTAACAGCAATACAGAAAACACCGCTGCTGAGACAGCCAGAACCACAGACTCTGCCGTATCATTTTTTATGAGATTATTATTAAGAAACTGAAGAAGGATTCCTACCGCATAAGATATGCCGACAGCCTTCGCCAGATGCTCAGGCTCCGCCTCCCTGGGGAGATAATAATGTACCGCGCTGCCTGCCATACCCATCAGAATAAAACAGATACAGCCCGCCGCCAGAATCGTACCATAGGAGTTATGCTGCCAGATTACAAAAATACAAATCACCCCTGCCAATGCTCCTGCAAACACAACAATCTGCCCAAATTTTTCTTTTATACAGGAAGCAGCAGCCGGGTAAAGCAAAAAGCCCAGCACGCTGGCTCCCAGCACATAGCCCTGGGCCGTCACCACCTGTTCCGGTCCGGTAACCAGTGCCATCATATTATCAAACTGATATTCGATCCCCAGAAAAATAAAATTGAAAAAAGCAAGGGCCAGCATCAGCGTCAGCACCCTTCCATTTGATCTGCACCATTTCATCTATCTTCACTCCGTTTATCTTTTGAATTACCTTCTTTCTGATAATTTTATTATAAACAAAAGTCTCATGCAGACAAGGTGACATTCGTCTCAATCTTTTTCCTTGCTTCTTTTTTTCTGCTTTTTCAATTTTTTATTTTCAGATCAGGAATGAAACATTTGTCAACTGCAAGACCTTTTTCACTTATGTTAGACTACAGACAAAAGTATCACACCCGGTCATAATCACCACCGAAAGGAGCATCATTCTATGGAATATCAGGAAGTAAAATGCAGAAACTGCGGAAGTCCAATGCATGTTGCAGAAGGCGCCGAACGAATCCGCTGCCCCTACTGCGGCACCGAATACATTCTGAATTCTCACAACCGGCAGGAAAATTCCGTCCATGTCATCAACTATGGCGGACGAGGTGCACTGTTTCAGTCCTACCTTCCTTCCGGATGGGATTACCGCATCTTTGATGACAATGATTCCATCTCCACACTGGCCACCGTCTGCAAGGGACTACAGCTTTTTCCACAGGATATGTCTGCCCAGCTTCTGTTCTATCCTTTCGCCTTCTACAAAGATTCCGCGCCGAAAGCCTCTATTTTTTCCTCTATGGGAATTCCTGGACTTTCCTCGGGAGGTGAGTATCAGCTGGATCCCATGTCCATGGCCTGCAACTGCCGGTGGCTCGAACTTCCCCAGTATGCCCGACGGCGGATTGCAGGTATCACCTCCCAGATTCTTCCGGGTTCCCTCTCTGAACCGGAGCTCTATCCGCTGCCTGCAGAAACCCTTCAGACAAAGGCTCTTCGGTTTCAGCAGACGGCATCTCAGAAACTTCAGAAACAGGCAAACGTATTTCCCGGCAAGTTCGCTTTTCGCGTCTCAGCAGGCGGGCAGCTTTATGAGGGCTATTTTGCCACGATACTTGCACGGGTTCCCAAAAATTCTTCTGCGTCTTCCACAGACCGGATTACGGATTTTCTGAAAAAAGGAACCGCCTTTATGGGTGCCATGTACGGCATTGGCGGTCTGGATACATCCAATTGGGGGCGGGCCTTCGATGCCCTGATTCTCTGTCATTCCTCCGCCTCTGCCACTTCCTCCTGTGAAGCTGTCTTTGACCGTTTCCTGAAGGAGCTGAAGTATGGCCCTCTCTACTTTGCCCTTCAGGATGAGGAACTCCAGCGCGCTCGGCAGATACAGCTTCAGGGAGCCATGATCAGACAGCAGAATGCGATCCATGCTTCCCAAAACCTTTCCCACACGCTTTCCCAGACCTCAGATATCGTAAACCAGGCCTGCCAGGATCACAGCCGCCAGATGGAGCACATCTATGACCACTCCACCGACGGTATCCGTGGCGTAGAACATTACCGTGATTCCTATGGGAATGCCTATCAGGCAGACGTGAAATATGATCATATCTATAAAAATGGAAATACCTTTGTAGCCAGCACGGACGGCAGCCTGCAGCTTGGTCCAGACTGGGAAGAATTAAAGAAATAAAAATAGACATAGAGATTGGAGACTTCATATGAAAAAAGGTTGCACGAAATATGAGTACATCTATATATACTCGAAATTAGGGGTAATGACCGGTACTGTTGCCGCTGTCAGCATATCACTTTCACTTTTCCTTGGATTTGTGATTACATTAGCCGCCCATGCTCATCCAGATCTGTCAAGTCGAATCTGTCTTCTCCTGTTTGTTCTGAATCTGCCTGTCGTGCTTCGCAATATCAAGCGCTATAGGGCAATTCAGAACAAACTTCAGAGAAAGCATTCAGATGATGCAGAAGAAAATGTTACCTCTCAGATCATTCTTCCAACCAGAAAACAGTTATGGGGAGGGATTATCCTGCTCGCTGTCCTTGCTTTTATAATACTGTTTTTGAGTGTTCTGATGCTCTGGCTTATGATTTCATACTATGAAAACATTTTCCTGATTTTGTTTATCTTTTTAGGTTCCTTATCTCTCCCGGTATTGGCCGTAATGGCTACATATATCCGGTTACTGCTGTGATCTTTATGCTTTCGGCTTCAACATGACAACTATAACAAACAATCTGAACACCTGCCTTCGCAGCCTTCACAAGGGCCTCCTTAAACTCTGGCTGTTTCGCCTCGTTTGGAATCACCCGATGAATTCCATTCATCTGAATCACAAAGGCGATTGTACAATGGTAGCCTTCCTTTGCCGCCTTTGCCAGTTCGTACAAATGTTTTACGCCTCGCTCTGTTGGTGCATCCGGGAACAATCCTGTACCCGGATGCAAATCATCCGCCAGAGTGCAGCCTTTCACTTCCGTCAGGAATTTTTCGCCATTGCGTTCCATGTAAAAATCAATTCTGGAATTTCCATAAGTGTATTCTGGCTTCACCAGATCGTAATTCAGGCTTGTTAACTGCTGTTTCATCAGAGCATTTGGCGCCAGGCTGTCAATATTCACCCATTTCAATTTTGGCTTATATACAGAAATCAGATCATATGCTGTTTTTCGATTCTCATTCAATTTCTTCTGCAGCGTCACCTTTGCTTCCGGCAACAGAAGTTCCTGCAAACGCCCCGTATTTTTCACATGAACAAGCTCCGTCTCTCCGTCAATCAGAACCTCCGCTGTGAAACGATTGATTCTGCGGACGAATGTCCCTGCAACCGTATTCTCATAAATGATTTCCGTTTTCTGCTTCACCCTATATCCTCCTCGTTTATGGAATAGGCCAGGAATTTTTTATCTGACTGAATACTCTGTGTCAGGAACTGGCCGTTCCGAAACAGAGCATAGGTCGTGACTGGTGCAGGTACATTCTGTGCCGATTCTTTGTCAGTGATATGGATGGCCTTGAAGGGGATACCATGTTCCTTCGCCACCTCCTGTACCTTCGGTACCCAATAGTAAGTGTAAGGGCACTGGTCGGTGTAGTAGAGGACAAAGCCTTTTTCGTCTGCCTTTGGGGTCTTGGCACAGTCCTTAAATTTTGGCAACTCTGCACCCTCTATAAGAGGCAGGTACATAAGATTGATTCCGCAGTCGGATATATCTGCCACATGGAACCCCTTGTAAGTAAGGAATTTCGGGTCAGCGAGAAATTCCCGCTTGCGGCCTTCTGCACACAGAATGCAAATACCTTTCTTTCCCTGCGCCCTGGCATCACGGATGCACGCCTCCAGCAGATCATTAGAATATCCATGTCCTTTCATGGAGCCGGATACCCATAGACAGTTAATGTAAAGATAACCATCTGCCGCAATAGGCACCCAGGCGTTTTCAGCCGGAATGTATTCGATAAAGCATTTGCCGCGCTCCTCGCTGCGATAGAAAACAAGTCCATCATCAAAACGCTGTCTCAGCCATTCCTTTTTTGCAACACTCTGCTTGCCGGACATGGCGCAGCAGATGTGCTCTCTGTCGATGTTTTCCTTTGTGATATGGATATAATTCATAGATCAGCACCTCCACGACACACCCTTTTATGTTTTCGGTCCAACAACCGGAAGTTATATCTCATGTAATATTTTTTCTACGTATTTACGAAAATCATAAAATAAGTCAATATACGTTTCCACGATTACATGGCAGTGCGTCTTTACAATTTCACCATCATAATCATGTGCTAATTTATTTTTCACATTCAGCATTTCCATCCACGTGTCATCAGAAATCAGATTTGCCTTAAAAGATTCCCGAAGAACTTCTCGCGGAGAACCCGCGACAAAACCAGTTATTGCATAATATTGTACTAATATATCCCTCATAACTTTCCATGCAAGGTCGAAAGTAATACTGAATTTTGCACTGGTTCCACTTAAAACAAAGGAATCGCTGAGATCTCGCTGCCTTGCTTCTGCCAGTCCATCTAATGAGTTGCAAAACGAGAGAAAGCGTCTTTCAAATTTTGCGTCCATATTCTGTACGGCTATCTCATCAGAAAAAGCGTTTAAATTTGAGTCTATTATACTGGATTCTAGTAGAAAGTACAATGAATGTTCAGTGAGATACTCTTTACTGGATGCCATTATTTCTCCTTTTCAAAACAGCTGTCCCGGCAGCTCCTGTATTTCTTTTGCTGGAAAAGTGGCTTCAAACTGTTCAAACCCCTCCGGGTCTTTCTCACAGACAAAATACCCCTCTGGGTCTTTGTATGTGCCGGAGATGCCGTCCAAAAAGCCGGACGTCAGCTTCTTGATGAGGAAGTAATCCGCCTCCGGGTCGTCGGCATACCGCACGCCCTTGGTTTTGGCCGGAACAAAGCCAGACTTGCCGTAAAAGTCAATATTGCCGGTAATGGCAAGCGCCCCTGCACCCATTTCTCTGGCTTTTTCCATGGAATAGTCGAGCAGCTGCTTTCCATAGCCTTGCCGCTTGTATGCGGGTGCGATGCCGATGGGGCCGAAGGTCATGATCGACACCTTTCGTCCATCGTCACAGTCGATCTCCGACCGCACATAGATGACCTGCCCGATCAGTTCACCATTCAGTTCCATCACAAAATCCAGTTCCGGCACAAATGCCGGGTCATCCCGATAACAGTGCAGCACATAGTGCTCCATACAGCCGGGCCGGTAAACATTCCAGAATGATTCTCGGGTCAGATTTTCGACGGCTCTGTAATCGTCTTTCGTTTCCTGACGAATGATAATGTTCTTTTCTGACATAACTTTCCTCCTTTTCTCTTCAGAGAATGATCCGCGCAATCTCCATCGTCACGATTTTCAGCACTGCGCCACTCGACATGACATAGAACCAAACCTCACGCATCTTTTGCGTTTTTGCAATCGGCGTAGCAATGGCAGCAACAATAATCAACAGTGCGCCGACACAGCCAACGATGGCAGGCACGCTGATGAGTGGAAACAGTCCCGGCGCACAGCTGCCGTCAATAGCGTGTTGAATGGTCTTGTCCAACCCGTCCCGTGCTGCCGCAAAGCAACATATCACAAGTCCGAACACCAGCAGAACTGTGCTCCTGCGCCCCCAATATTGAATGCTTGTGCGATTGAGAACCGACCAGCTGATAAAGCCCAGCAGGGCAAAGAGCATCAAAGTTGTCGCCGTAGTTATGGCATTTCCAAAATAAAGTTTCATTCTCAATTTCCTCCCTTCAAAAAAGGACGCAGCGCATGATCGGCTTTGCACCACGGGCATAAGACCCAGCGTTTTTCTTCTTCGCCATCTTTCATGTTGTTCTTTCCTTCTTTCTGTAATCAGACTCAACCTTGGCAATAAAGTGATCAATATGTGCAGCCAGTAAAGAAGAAACCGATTCTTTTTCCTCGGCACCATCGTAGACACTGTATAAAAGATACATTGGACCATAGAATTCCAGCGCCAGCTGCATAGCGTCCTCATCAGACTCTACCAACTTGCGGAAGATGGCCGCCATGTACTCCAAAGGACCACCCGCCAGATAATCGTGGTAGAGCTGTGCAAGCTTGGGATCACGATACTGCTCCAGCGTCAGCATTTTGCGGAAATTGGAGGAAAACGGTTCCTTTGTCCAATGATCAAACTGGGCAAGGCTGTATGTGCGAATCTTTTGAATTGGTGTATGCAGATATGCTTCCGCAAAGCCGTCTGGTTCCGTCTCCGGCATTTCATACTCCTCAGCACGCTCATAGTCCATCTTGTTCATTCGTTCCACAATCTTATCTAAGATTTCCTGTTTGCTTACATAGTGCTTATATAAGGCAGCTTTCGTAAATCCCAACTGCCCTGCAATATCATTCATAGATGTCCCCAGATAGCCGTTCTGCGCAAACAGTTCCAGCGCGATTCTCAAAATCCGTTCCTTTGTACCCTCTGCCATAATTATCTCCTTTACAAAAGTAACCATTCGGTAACTTTATTATAGTTACCGAATGGTTACTTGTCAAGAGTTAATGTAAATCCGGATTGATTAAGGTCAAATTGTAATTTCAATTTGATTGCCTTCGATTGCAACAATACAGCTTTCATAGTAACCATCCCCGGTTGTCCTGGGGCCGCTGACTACTTCATATCCGTCCACTTTCAGTTCAGCAGTCAAAGCATCCACTTTTTCTTTGCTGCCTACACTGAATGCAATGTGCGCATACCCAGTACGAGCAAATTCCTTTGGAAAGTCAGGCATTTCCGGCTTGTTCATAATTTCAAGCCGTGCCCCATCGTCAAACGAAAGAAAATAGGAGCGGAAACTTGTTTTCAAATTATGGTAGCCTTCGTTTGATTTTGCCCCCAGATACTTCACAAAGAAATTGCGGGCTGTTTCCAGATCTTTTACATATAAAGCAATGTGTTCTATTTTCATAACCCACCTCCAAAATGTCCGAACATATACCTCTATACACTTCTATCTTTCCTGACAGCAAGACAATAATTGACGTGCTCAAGCGTGAGTTTACATCGACCATTCATCCTTCGTCATATCACAATGCCCCGGCAGTGATCTACTTCATGCTGAATAATCTGTGCCGTCCAGCCGGAATACTTGCCATGCTGCTTTCTGAAGTTCTGATCCAGATAATCTACGTCAATCTCTTTATATCGTGTGCAAGGTCTCACACCATCCAGTGAAAGACAGCTCTCTTCCGTCTGATATGCTCCTGTTTTCTTCGTAATAACCGGATTGATCATGGCAAATTGTAATGGTCCCGCTGCTACAACAATGATATTTTTTCGAACACCAATCATATTTGCCGCCATACCAACACAGCAATCCAGGTTTGCTCTAAGTGTATCCAGCAAATCAACTACTACCTGCTGATCAGCTTCCGTGGCATCCTCTGACTTCTGTGCGAGGAAAAAAGGATCCCGCATAATTTTTCTAACCATATAGTCTATACCTCCAACATTTTCCTGAAAAAACACTCATCCTCATGCGACCAGATCACACCGATGGCCTGCAGATATGCATAAACCACTGTGGTGCCCACAAATTTCATGCCTCGCTTCTTTAAGTCTTTGGAAATTACATCAGACAATTCCGAGCTTGTTTTTCCTGTTTCCCGAATCACCCTGCCGTCTGTCCAATGCCAGAGGTAGTCTGAAAAGTTGCCATATTCCTCCTGGATTTCGTGGAATACCTGTGCATTGGTAACGGCCGCCTGTATTTTCAGGCGGTTGCGTATAATATGGGAATTATTCCTCAGTGCTTCCAGCTTTTCCTCATTATAAGCACAAACCTTCCCCACATCAAAGCCATCAAAGGCTTCACGAAACGCAGCTCGCTTATTCAGAACACATTCCCAGGACAGGCCGGCCTGAAAGCACTCCAATATCAGCATTTCAAAAAGCTTCCGGTCATCATGCACCGGTACGCCCCATTCCTCGTCATGATAACGGATGTATCGTTCATTTTTCGGATTTGCCCAGCAACACCGTATCTTTCCGTCTGCCCACTTCATTCCTTATTCTCCCCAATTCTGCATTTTTCAACTTTTTAAAGCTCTTAGGAATTTCAAATAATGTTTGCTACCTATGACTTACATATTACCATATGCAATACAGGAGGGAAACCCTGTGATTTCTGACCTGTTCCACCGCATGAAATACCTGGAACGCCGTGGAAGCGGTCTACGCAAAATCGTCAGTGAAACCGAGTATGCCGCAGCATGTGCGGAGTCACCTTAAAGTCCATCGTATAAACCAGCTTCCCGGCGTTTTATTTTCTGCATTTTCTACTGCTGCGAAGGATTCAGGAAGCAACCTGATTCATGAGAGTTGATAACTCCCACCGCCTGCAAATAGGCATAGATGATGATGGGTCCCACAAACTTCATGCCCCGCTTTTTCAAATCTTTTGAGATGGCATCGAATCTTTCCATCTGCCCATTGCATTCCTTACTCCGCCTCCAAGAGAAAAATAACAGGCCGGATGCCGTCGCTGTATAATACTTGACCTTTCTGATGAAAAGGTCATATCCCCAAATTAGAAATTGCATACTGTTCTGCCAGTTCCTGATAGTATTCCGTCCGCAGCACAGTGATTTTAACCTTTTTATGCATTTGTATATCATTTTGAACTTGCTCCGAAATCGTCATGCCTCGCACGCCTCTCGGAGAGCAGGCAGCAGCTCATCCAGCCGCCCGTCCAGTCCGAAGGACTTCTTTTTAATATTGTCCGCAATGTAGATCTCCCCCAGATTGATGGTCACATAAGTGGCGTTTGGCTCGCTGGCCACCAGGCGCATCATTGGGGCTTTGATTAGCTGATTGCGCCAGCCAATGCCCAGCTCCAGAACCACCAGTTTCTTTCCGTGGTAGGTTTTCAGAAAGTTTTGGAACCGTGCCTTGGCAGCGGTATCCGGAATCATTCTCTGACCCGCGCCCATGTGGATGTCCACGGGACCTCCGCACTTGGGACAGCGCGGCACCAACTCTGCAGGCACATGGCCGCCCTGTTCGGCAGCCGATAATTTTTCGGCCACCTCTAAACTTGAATAGAGGGTATCGTGGCAGGGACGGGCACACTGCATTGTAAACCAGTTGCCCTCGATTTCATAGATTTTCATCGGGTCGAAGCCACACAGTTCAAAGTGACCTTCCCCGTTTGATGTGACGACAAAGTAATCTTTTTCTCCTACAACGGCCTTCAAATCGTTCATTACCGGCGTAGGCTGGTACTGCCCGCAGTAATGATGAATGAGCCGGGCCCAGAAGGCCCATTTTTCCTCCTCGCTGGGCCATCCGGCCATCATGCCCTGCAAAATGCACCCAAGGCCGTATTTCCGTTTAAAATCCCCAAACAATCTTTCAAAGGCCGCATTGTCCGCAAACAAATGCAGTCCTTCGGTGATAGACAGTCCGTTACTGGCCCCGATCAAGATAGCGTCCGCTTCTCTGAATTTTTCCGCAATAGGGTTCCAATCAATCATATTCGTTCGCTCCTTTTCTATTTTATGGTTGCTGCGATGGATCGCTCCTGCCGAAGGGCAGCTAGAGTTTCCGCCAAATCTCCTTGCAGATACAGGCTGCGTCCCTGCAGATGCTCTGGCCTATGAGATGCCTCTCGATTAAGACATGTATAAAAGACGTTTTCGTTTTTGGCAGTAAGTTCCCAGAAGGGTAGTTTGATGATACTGGGTGTCATCTCACCCACGCCAAGTTCCAACAGCAGGACTTTTTTGTCGGACTGATCCATTATCCAGTGTCGCAGGAATCTATGGTAGCGGTTCAGGCTATCCTGCCAGAAGGTTCCCTCTAGGAAGGTATCATCTCGTACCCAGGGCACCAGCACCCGCCCGCAATCCGGGCAACGAGGAACAGCCTCCTCCGGCAGGCGAACGCCTACCAAGCAACCAGTCAGTTCCTTCACCAGTTCGCGGTTTTCCCAAATATCATTCTGACAGGGCTGACTGCATTGGCAGTAGCTAAAGTCTCCCTGAAAGGCGCAAATTTGTTTCTGGGGAAATACCCGAAAAAACTGCTGATCCACATTAGTGGTCAGCACAAAGACAGATTTATCTGCAACAAGTGCTTGCAGGTCCAGATAGGGCTGCCCAGTAGGGGCTTCCCACATGAAGCGTATATATTGGCTGTAATACCCCCACTGTTCCCCATAGCTGGAAAAGCAATGGTAGAATCCAGCCAGCGGGGAGGTGAAGCCATACTGTTCGCGAAAGGGAGCCAATGCCTCCGAAAGTGCCGGGGACCAATGGTAGTGGTCGTATCCAGCCGCGCTTGACAGGCCGGAGCCGCCTCCGATCACAACGGCATCTGCTTGATCAATACGCTCGGCAAGTTCCTGAAGCGTCGCTTGGTTTGCACCCCTCATCGATCGTTATCTCCGCTTTCCATGGTATCCCGTGCATCCCGTAGCACTTGAGCAATGTCGGCCACAATGGTCATGCCCTTGTCCTCCAACTGCTTGGGCAGGAAGTCATACTTGTTGTTGACGGCAATATATCGAGCATGGGGAAAGCTGAGGGTCATGTTCCAGAAAGGTTCTTGGATAAACATGGGAGTCATTCGACCAACGCCCAACTCCAGGAACAAAATTTTGCTGTCTTTATGCTCCAGTACGTAGCGAGAAATTTTTTCGTACTGTTCTTCATATTTCTTTCCTTGCAGAAAATTCCCATATCCTCGCACCCAGGGGAATGCCTCACCGCCGCAGTGGGGGCACCGGGGAATAAGATCCGTGGGAATCTTCGTGCCATCCCCCATAGTGGCTACCATATCAGCCACCGGCTTTACCGCATCCCAAGTGTCGTCGGTACAACAGGCGGCACACTGGAAGAAACGGTGATCCCCCTGGATCTCTGCCACCTTCTCCTCCGGGTAGAGTTTGACAAACTGGGTATCCTGGTTAGTGGTAAGGATGAAGAAGTCCTTGCCTTTCAGCAAAGCGTCTAAATCCAGATAGGGATGACGCACAGGTACGGTCTGGGTGGTGTGAAGGAAAGTGGCAAGATACCCCCAATACTCTTCCCGGCTCTCCCAAGAGTGCATCATCCCTGCAAAAGCACCTTTGAAGTGGTACTTCTCCGCAAAAGGCCTGAAGTATTTCCGGTAGGAGTCGTTGTCCTCGTAGTAAAAATCTCCGCCACCGGCAGCGGACAGACCGGAGGCTCCGCCCACTACCACACAGTCAGCTTCCTTTACCTCCTGTACCAACCGATGGATCTGTTCGCCATACGGAAGCGGCTTTTTGTCAGTCAGCTGATAAGGCGTACTGCCGGAAGCATATATATGATAGTGCCTGGAATAATTCATCTGGGTCTGCATGACCAAATCATCATAGAAGTTCATTGTCACCATTCCTTTCAAGTTGATGTTATTTTTATTCTTACTTCAAACCATCTTAGCATCCTCTAACGTCACTGTCAATATGTTGTTATAATAAAAATAACATTAAGTAAAAAGGAGATCAGACCATGAAATATCACACCCGCCTTAGCGATGCTGTTCATATTCTGGCTTTTATCGCTCTGTACCCAGACTGCGACCTGACCATTCAAAAACAACGAAACAAAGAATGCAAGAAATCACGCTGAAAGATGTACTGAAACAATATCACCTGAAGTTAAAAGGGATTGATGTTATCAAGATTGGTTGACACATTTTTCTCAAGGACATCATGGACTATGCTGCTATACGCAGAGAATCATAGTATCAAAGCAAATATTAAGCGTATTTGGAACGCAATACTGCAAGTTTCCATTTATCTGATATGACGTACCAGATTCCTTTAACAGCTGCAATAATCAGTTTCGGATGCCGCTCGTTCTTTCGCGTCCCCTTGCTGCTGATACAGTGCATAAATACGGATTTTTCCGCCCTCAAAATTAGAGCCTGTCCGCAGCATCCGGTCGATTTCATCCTCAAAATGACAAAAGCGGAGGGCTTTTCGCTCTCCGCTTCTATGGCTGCATTCTCTGCCGTCTGCTTCACTTCCATCAGGTGTGGGTACAGGCTCCCGTTCAGGAGCATCGTGTTGTACAGCACCGAACGATGGTTCATCAGGTACGTCCGGCGCAGCCTGCCCATACTTGCCCAGCGGCTTCCGGGGCTGGTTCAGGGTCAGGTTCGGGAGCTGGTAGTCCCAGACGGTCGAGTAGGTCACGTTCCTGCTGTTCGTATTCATATTGGCTCCTTTCTGCATTGCAGCGGCGAGCGGCACCACCCCGGTATCCGACACATCGAAAATGCAGTACAGACGCGGAAATCCGCTGGATTCATCCAACAGGGCGATGCCCTTGGCACCCCGGCGCACATAGCGGTTCATACGGTTGCTCCAGATGTCAAAGTCGGCACAGGCGGTGGCATCCGGGCGTTGGGCAAGGGCAAGATATTCTTCGGTTTTGCTTGGTATAGTATTCCTCCTTTTTCAGATTTATTGATTATCACCGTCGCTGCCCGTCTTGTGCTTGAGCCACTCGCCGAAACGTTCAAACTGCCGGTCCAAATCAATCAGTTCCCCCAGCAGCGCTCCCAGTGCCAGCGACAGGATCATTACCATGGAGCCTTCCGTGCTCAAAGTTCCATCCGGCCCGATGGTCAGCATTTTAGAGAACGTTCCTGCCGCTCCAAGAAACACCACAGAAAAGCCTGTGGCTTTGATGATCGTATCCTGATAACGCTCCTTCAGAAAGCATTTGAACAGGATGCTCAACACGCCGCCCACAGGCGGCAAAAATCAGTCCGGCGGAAATTCCAGTTCGGAGAATTCCGCTAAGGCATCATATTCTGTTCCCGGTCTGCGCTTCTGAAAGCCTTCCTGGATCGCACTGTCCTCCATCGAGGAAATCCAAAGTCGTTCCACCGGCTTTTTGCAGCCGCACTGATTTGCCCCGATCACTTTCGAGAGACTCATGGCAACCGAGAGCATTTCCGCTAATACAAGCTTCATTCGATACTGCTCCTTTCGCAAAAAATTAGCAGCCAGACACCGAAGCGCATGACTGCTATGTAAGGAACGGTATTCTGTTTTTGGTCTATAAATTAGAAGTTGACTATCAACTGATAATCAAAAATATCATTCCTAAAATTGCAAATCCTTCACAGATCGCAATTATCTAAAATCTGTCGAGCTCTTCGTATAGAAAAACAGTAATTTCATTCTTTCGAAATTTTTAATTCTACGTCTCCGTTACTCAGCAATTCTACAACCTCACGCTCTGGCATATTCATTTTTCCCAGTCTTACCTCTTGTTTATCATCGTTCACGGAATCCTTGTTAGAACTACCACATGCAACCAGACAGGCTGTGAGGATAATTTCCAGAATAACTGATAAATATTTCTTCATATGGCTACACCTCGTTCTTTATTATTTCTTTCATCAAGCAAAATAACACCTTGCGCCGGATTTTTATCAATTGCACCAACTATCTCATGTGGAACATATGGCTCTTCAAGATATGCAAGGTCTTCGGCAGTTAATTTAATGTCAAATGCTCCGGCTGAATCATCCAGATACTGCGTTTTGGTTGCCCCAATAATAGGCGATAGAATTCCCTTTGCCCACTGCCATGCAATGGCTATCTGGGACATTTTGCAGTTATACTTTTCGGCAAGCTCCGCTACACGTTTAACTATCTGCATGTCTTCCGCTTCAGTCTTATCATATTTTCCCATGGCAACCCTATCCGTGGTTCCACGAAGAGACTCTGATTTCCACTGTGGTCTTGCCAGATGTCCGGCTGCAAGAGGGCTATACGGCATTAACGAAACTTTCATTTGCTTACAAATTGGTAGCAATTCTCTCTCATCCTCTCTGTAAAGCAAATTATAATGATTCTCCATCGCAGAAAATGGTGTCCATCCATTGTCTCTTGCGGCTAACTGCATATTATAAAACTGATATCCATACATGGCAGATGCACCAAGTGCCCTGACCTTTCCTGCTTTTACCAGATCGTGCAGTGCCTCCATAGTTTCTTCAATTGGTGTATCATAGTCAAATCTATGGATGATATATAAATCAAGATAGTCGGTTCCAAGACGTGACAGAGTTCCATCTATTTCCCTCATGATTGCCTGTCTTGATAAACGACCTTCATTAAAATATACCTTGGATGCAATCACAACCTGATTTCTCGCTACATTTTTCTTCAATGCTTTACCTAAATATTCCTCACTTGTTCCTGCTGAATATCCATTTGCCGTATCAAAAAAGTTATATCCCAAATCAAGTGCATGCTTGATAACATTCTCACTTTCAGCTTCATCCAACGTCCAGTCATGCATGGTTCCAGCTTTCCCAAAACTCATGCAGCCCACACATAATTTTGACACTTCTATATCTGTATTTCCGAGTTTACCGTATTCCATAGTGCTCTCCTTATCTTAATCCAGCGTACTCTTTCTCCGATACCGCCTCACACCACTCATTGGAACAATCCACTCCCGGCACCTCAATTGCCAGATGGGAAAACCATTCATCCGGAGCGGCCCCATGCCAGTGCTTTACATCTACCGGAATGTTAATACAGTCACCCGGTTTCATTTCTACCGCATCCCTGCCTTCTTCCTGATAAAACCCTCGGCCGGCTACACATACTAAGATCTGCCCGCCACCGCTTTTTGCATGATGAATATGCCAATTATTCCTGCATCCGGGTTCAAATGTCACGTTGAAAATGCCAACCTGAGAAGTGGAAATCGGTGCAAGAAAACTTCTGCCAGAAAAATACTGTGCAAAGCCATCATTTGGTGCACCAATTGGAAATACCATCTCTTTTGCATGCGCCCGCATCGCTTCCTCTTCGTATGGCAAATCTCCTTCGCCTGTCTCCCACACTTCCTTTGCAAGATTGAAAACAGCCCATGCTTTTGGCCATCCTGCATAAAATGCGACATGTGTGATTACTGTGGCAATCTCTTTTTGTGTTACACCATGATTTTTTGCATTTTGAAGATGATATTTTAAAGAAGAATCTGTAATTCCGGAAGCCATCAGAGCAACCACTGTGATGATACTTCTTGTTTTTACGTC
>NZ_DBLYVB010000026.1:0-26577 GCF_057604405.1 Hominiventricola sp. | reverse complement strand
AGATGTATTTTCGGGGGTTATCGGGAACCCGAAAACCCTTGAAAACACTGGCTTTTTTCGGCTATTTAGTTGTCCAAGGGCTTCATCGTCGGGAAGAGCAGTACGTCACGGATAGCCGGACTGTCAGTCAGAAGCATAACCAGACGGTCAATACCGTATCCGATACCACCTGTCGGAGGCATACCGATCTCCAGTGCATTCAGGAAATCTTCATCTGTATGCTGTGCCTCGTCATCACCTGCTTCCGCATTTGCATCCTGCTGGGCGAAACGCTCTCTCTGATCGATCGGGTCATTCAGCTCAGAATATGCATTACACATCTCCCAGGTATTAATGAACAGCTCGAAACGCTCTACTTTATTCGGGTCGGACGGTTTTTTCTTGGTCAGCGGAGAGATGGACAGCGGATGATCCATGATAAAGGTCGGCTGAATCAGCTCTTTCTCACAGTACTCCTCGAAGAACAGGTTAATGATGTCACCCTTTGTATGACGCTCCTCATATTCAATGTGACGCTCATCTGCCAGTCTCTTAGCTTCCTCATCGGTCTCAACGGCATCAAAATCAATGCCTGCATATTTCTTAATTGCATCGTTCATGGTAAGACGCTCAAAGGGCTTGCCAAAGTCGATCTCAATTCCATTATAAGTAAACTTGGTGCTTCCGCAGACTTTCTCAGCCAGATAACGGAACATGCTCTCTGTCAGTTCCATCATGCCTTCATAATCCGTATATGCCTGATACAGCTCCATCAGAGTAAACTCCGGATTATGACGGGTGTCTACACCTTCGTTACGATATACACGACCGATCTCGAAGACTCTCTCAAGTCCGCCTACAATCAGTCTCTTCAGATAAAGCTCAAGGGAAATACGGAGCTTTACATCCTCATTCAGTGCATTGTAATGAGTCTCAAAGGGGCGTGCTGCTGCTCCACCTGCATTGGAAACCAGAGTTGGAGTCTCCACTTCCATGAAATCTCTTCCTGCCAGGAAGTTACGGATCTCTTTAATGATCTGGGAACGTTTGATGAAGGTATTCTTTACATCCTCGTTCATAATCAGATCTACATATCTCTGACGATAACGCATATCCGTATCGGTAATTCCATGATATTTCTCAGGAAGGATCTGAAGACTCTTGCTCAGAAGCGTCATCTTCTCTGCATGAATGGAAACCTCACCGGTCTTGGTACGGAATGCATAACCCTCCACACCATAGATATCGCCAATGTCAGATTTCTTAAAATCTGCGTAGCTCTCTTCTCCGATGGCGTCTCTTGCCACATAGACCTGAATGGTTCCTTTCAGATCACGGATGTTACAGAAGGACGCTTTTCCCATCACACGCTTGAACATCATACGTCCGGCAATGGATACATGAATCGGCTGTGCGTCCATGATCGCTCTTCTCTCATTATAATCCGCATTCTGTGCGTCTTTTGCCTGTGCCTCATCCATTCCCTCAGTGTTCAGCGGTGCTCTTCCTGCGAGAATCTTTGCCTCATGCTCTTCGTAAAGAGCTTTTACATCTGAAGAATGATGGGTCTGGTTATATTTTGTAATCTGAAACGGATCTTTGCCTGCATTCTGGAGGTCAGCCAGCTTCTCGCGGCGAACCTTTAACAGCTGTCCAAGATCCTGTGTATTATTATTTCCTGCCACTTTCTCTCTCCTTAGTTTGCTCTGTGAATGCTGAGCACTTTGTATTTTACAATGCCAGCCGGTGCTTCTACTTCCACGATGTCTCCTACTTTTGCTCCAATCAGTGCTTTACCGAAGGGAGACTCATTGGAAACTTTATTCTGAAGACTGCTGGCCTCGGAAGAACCCACCAGTTTGTATTCCTCTTCTTCATCGTATTCAATGTCCAGAACACGTACCAGGCATCCGATATTGATTTTGTCCAGATCGACCTCATCTTCATCAACAACCTCTGCATTTTTCAGAATCTGCTCAATCTGCTCAATACGCGCCTCGATATCTCTCTGCTCGTCTTTTGCTGCGTCGTACTCGGCGTTCTCAGAAAGATCTCCCTGCTCTCTCGCCTCTTTGATCTTCTGAGCAATCTCACGTCTCTGGTTTACTTTCAAATCCTGCAGCTCATCCTGCAATCTTTTAAGACCTGCATAGGTCATAATATTTTTTTTATCCGCCATGTTTAACACCTTCCAATCTATCCAATAAATCTATTGAGTCAAGTTATTTTATCGTACCTAAGAAATAATGTCAAGGTGCATTTCCCAGTCGCAAAGATCCATAATCAGGTTCCCAGCCCTCCGAATCTCCTGACTGTCAGTCACGGTCATAAGCAGTCCCTGCTCCTCAAAAACCTCCTCCGAAAGCTCCCGAAAATATTCCGGTCGATCGGTCAGCACATAAAGCAGATTGAGCTTTGGCACTAACAGCTCCAAAATCCTCTCTACCTGCCAGGCCGGTTCTGATGGATTATCCACCACTACCAGCTCCAGATTTCGAAGCGGAATTCCTGCCTCTCTTCTTAAATACGTGAGCACTTCCGGGGTCTGACTCATATATAGGAAAAAACTCTTCTGTTTTTTTTCCTTTTTCTCCGTTACATAATCCTCTTTCTTCTGATGCTGCAGCCACGCGCTTAACCGTCTCCACCAGTTCAAAAAAGCCGCCTCCGCACCTTTGACCTCACTCAAATATATGTCACAGCCCTTGGATTAAATGCTCCAGCGCTTCCAGACTTTCGATTTCGTTGACCCGCGCCCGAAGTTTCGCCGAATTAGGATATCCGGCTGTATACCAGGCCACATGTTTTCTCATCTCCCGGATTCCGGTATATGCACCTTTATATTCCACCAGCATCTTCGCATGCCGGAGAATCATGGCTTTCACTTCTTCCAGATCTGGCTTTGGTTCTTCTTCCCCAGTCTCCATCCAGTGCAGAATCTGCCGGAAAATCCACGGATTTCCCTGTGCGCCCCGACCAATCATGATGCCGTCGCAGCCAGTCATCTCCACAAGCTGCCTTGCAGCCTCCGGAGAAGTCACATCTCCATTTCCAATGACTGGAATCTTCACCGCTTCTTTTACCTGACGGATAATGTCCCAGTCCGCTTTTCCACTGTAATACTGCTCTCTGGTCCGGCCATGCACCGCTACCGCTGCTGCTCCTGCGCTTTCCGCAATTCTTGCAATCTCCACTGCATTGATATGCTCATCGTCAAATCCTTTTCTGATCTTCACGGTCACCGGTTTTTTGATGGCTTTTGCAGTCTTACTGACGATCTCTTCCACCAGCTTTGGATTTTTCATAAGGGCGGAACCTTCACCGTTGCCAGCTACTTTCGGCACCGGACATCCCATATTGATATCCAGAATGGAAAAGGAGCGGTTCTCTATCTTTTTCGCCATCTCACTAATGATGTCCGGATCGGAACCAAACAACTGCAAGGACACTGGCGGCTCCCGGTCATCAATGGTAAGCAATTCTTCCGTATTCCTGTTATTAAAATAAATTGCCTTGGCACTGACCATCTCCATACAGAGAAGCCCCGCTCCCTGTTCTTTACACAAAAGACGAAATGGCAGGTCCGTAACACCTGCCATGGGAGCGAGGATCAGATTATTTTTCAGACTTACGTCTCCGATCTTCAGTGTCTGTATCATCCTTCTACATCCTCGCCAAGGAAGAACACCTTATAGTACAGTTCCAGTGACTGTAACAGCTCCGCCTTCTCTTTCCTGATCTGACGGATCTTCAGTTCACTTCCAATATCGTCATAAAGCAAATCTCCTTCATTCGCTGATACTTCCAGCAGAAGATTCCCCTCCTCATCAAATACCAGGGTCAGCACGCCACCGATATCTTCCGTGAACAACACGCACATAATCTTCAGCTCATCCTGAATTTGCTGAGGAAGTGCCTTAAAATCTTCATTCAGATAATATTTTTTCTCATAAGCGCTTGCTCCGCAGAGCACCACTCTGTCCTGATACATCTGTCATTTCTCCTATACATATCCGTACAATCCACGCACAGAAACTTCTCCCGCGTAGACGCAGACAATTTTACCGTCTGTCTTTTTCACTATCAGTTCTCCACTGTCATTGATTCCCTCGGTAGTTCCGGTATATTCATGTCCCGGCTCCAGCACACGGATCTCATGACCGCAGGTCACACAATGTTTATTATATTCTTCTTTCAGTGCCGATAGATCCTCTGTTTTTAAAAATGTTCCATAGAGATCTTCCAGTTCTTCCATCACAACGGCAACCAGCTCCGCTCTTGCAATGGCATGTCCTGCTGCCTGTTTTAAGGAACCGGCAATCTCCCGGATCTCTTCCGGAAATTCTGTCTGGTTCACATTAATACCCGTACCAATGACCACATAGTTGATATAATCAACCTCCGTGCTCATTTCCGTCAGAATTCCACAGACTTTATGTCCATCTACTACCACATCATTTGGCCATTTGATGCCAGCTTCCAGTCCCGTCACACTCTGAATCCCCCTGACCACCGCCATAGCCATAAGAAGGGTCAGCCGTGAAGCATGCTCTGGGCGAATCTGTGGTTTTAGCAGAATCGTCATGGCAATATTCGCTCCTTTTGGGGTCTCCCAGGATCTTCCCCTGCGTCCTTTACCCCCGGTCTGCTCTTCTGCTACTACCAGAGTTCCAGTTTCTGCTCCCTGCTCAGCAATGCGCTTGGCATAATTATTGGTAGAATCCACACTCTCCAGGAAAATACAGTTTTTACCCATCTGCTCCGTATGCAGCCTGCTCACGATTTCCGAAGCAGTCAGAAGATCCGGTGTTTCACCTGAACCCAGCTTATATCCACGATTTTTTACCGCTTCGATATCATAGCCTTCTTCCCGCAGCTGGCTGATCGCCTTCCAGACAGCAGTCCTGGAAACTCCAAACTGGTCGCAAAGCTGCTGTCCGGATACGTAGTCATCCGATTCCCGCAATATTTTCAATAATTCTGTTCTCATAAAATTCCTCCCAGGCGCAGAATCGTTATAACGACTGCCATCCACATAGCCGCTGTCAATACTGCATAGCAAAAGACACCTGGCTGATTTTTTACTGCCCATTCTCTGGCAGTTCCCGCTCCAAAGAGAAACGCCCCCGCCAGAAATGCAAATAGCATGCATACCATCCGCTGTTCTTCATCCGACGCTGCCACAAATCCCATGGCCAGAATAAAGAGACTCAGCCAGACAGTAATATTCCGATATCTTTCCAGAAATCCTTTCATGATTCCTCCGGCTTTTTATGCTCCCAGCGTTGCTGCCATCACAGCTTTGATGGTATGCATACGATTCTCAGCCTCATCAAATACAACAGACTGGGATGACTCAAATACTTCGTCGGTTACTTCCATGGCATCCAGGTTAAATTTCTCACTGATCTGTTTGCCGATCTTGGTTCCCAGATCATGGAACGCCGGCAGACAGTGCATGAAGATTGCCTGCTCTCCTGCATTTTCCATCACTGCTTTATTTACCTGATAGGGAAGAAGGTCATGGATACGCTCTGCCCATACTTCATCCGGCTCACCCATGGATACCCATACGTCCGTATAAATGACATCTGCGTTCTTAGTTGCCTTCTGTACATCCTCTTCCAGCGTGATCTTTGCGCCGGTCTCTTTTGCGATTTCCTGACACTGATCGATCAGCTCCTGGGACGGCCAGTATTTCTTCGGCGCGCATGCAGTAAAGTCCATACCCATCTTCGCACATCCTACCATCCAGGAATTGCCCATATTGTAACGGGCATCACCCATGTAAACGACTTTCACATCCAGATTTCCGAAATGCTCACGGATGGTCAGCATATCTGCCAGAATCTGGGTCGGATGGAACTCGTTGGTCAGACCGTTCCACACCGGAACCCCTGCATATTTTGCCAGCTCTTCCACGATCTCCTGACCATATCCACGGTACTCGATACCCTCATACATTCTTCCCAGCACACGGGCAGTATCTGCAATGCTCTCCTTCTTACCGATCTGAGAACCGGTGGGATCAAGGTACGTTGTTCCCATACCCAGGTCATGGGCAGCCACTTCAAAAGAGCAGCGGGTTCTGGTACTGGTTTTTTCAAAAATCAGCGCAACATTTTTACCTCTTAAAGTATCTACCGGAATGCCTTTTTTCTTCTTGGCTTTCAGCTCTGCAGCCAGATCCAGAAGATAAGTCATCTCTTCCGGTGTATAATCAAGCAGTTTCAAAAAATTTCTTCCTATTAAATCCATGGCGATGTCTCCTTTTGTATGTATGTGCTTTCATGCAAACAGGCTGGCGCAACATGCTGCGTCAGCCCGAAATGTGTTTCTGCAATGCGAATTACTTCTCTTTCGCTACTTCCGTAACAGAACTTACCAGTCCGGCAAGCTTCTGAATCTCGGACGGAATAATGATCTTGGTTGCCTGTCCGTCGGCTGCCTTTGCAAATGCCTCCAGGCTCTTCAGCTGGATCACCGCTTCATCTACTCCTACTTCTTTCAGGAAACGAAGACCGTCCGCATTTGCCTGCTGTACTTTCAGGATGGCTGCTGCCTGACCTTCTGCTTCCTTGATCATCTTCTCTTTCTCTGCTTCTGCTCTCAAGATTGCTGCCTGTTTCTCGGCCTCTGCATCCAGAATCGCAGACTCTTTATGACCTTCTGCCACCAGAATAGTGGACTTCTTCTCACCTTCTGCTTTCAGAATTGCCTCACGGCGCTCACGCTCTGCCTTCATCTGCTTCTCCATGGCATCCTGAATGGCAGCCGGAGGAATGATGTTCTTCAGTTCCACACGGTTCACTTTGATGCCCCACGGATCTGTTGCCACATCCAGGGAAGCACGCATCTTGGTGTTGATGGTCTCACGGGAAGTCAGGGTCTGGTCAAGTTCCAGATCTCCAATGATATTTCTAAGGGTGGTAGCGGTCAGGTTCTCGATGGCCATGATCGGATTCTCTACACCATAAGCAAAAAGCTTCGGATCCGTAATCTGGAAGAACACAACCGTATCAATTCTCATGGTTACATTATCTTTTGTAATTACCGGCTGCGGCGCGAAATCCACTACCTGCTCTTTCAGGGTCACTTTCTTTGCCACACGATCAATGATCGGCACCTTAAAATGGATACCTACCGGCCAGGTTCCGTTATACGCACCCAGACGTTCCATAACAAGTGCGGTAGCCTGCGGTACCACTTTCACACAGGATGCCAGAATGATCAGAATCACCAGAATCAGTACGCCTACTAAAATCATTTTATTTCCTCCTTTATCTCCTCCACGATAAGCTTCACGCCTTCGATGGCACAGATCTTTACTTTGCTGCCTGCCGGGATAATCTTCAAATCATCCCTGCTTCTTGCTGTCCAGCTGATATCGGCAATGTCAACTTCTCCGGTCTGCGCCAGATTATTGATCTCCTTCGTTGCTACAGCTGTTCTGCCGATCAGACTGTCCGCATTGGTTTTTACCTGTCCCTTTTTCATAAAGCGCATGGCTGCCGGTCTTGTAACCAACAGTAAAATCAGTGACAGTACCAGAAAAATTCCTGTCTGGACTCCCATACTCGCACCAAAAAAGGTAGAGATAAATGCTGCTGCCGCCCCGCCTGCGAACCAGACTGTCGTCAGGCCCAACGTCGCAATCTCAATGGCCAGCAATACGATCACCAGCACAAGCCAGATCACTGCAGAGTTCATTCCTGTCATGCATTTTTCCTCCGTTTGCTGTGATTGTTTTTATTATACAATATTCCCATACGGTTGACAACGAAAGGATTTATGAAACTGTCTGCAACTTTCCCATCAGCTGCTCATACTCTTGCTGCGTCTGCAGTTTTTTGATCTTCTTCTCCAGTCCCTTCACTTCCGGGAACAGTTTCACCTGATAGAGCCACAACTCTTTCATTTTAAATAGCACGTTCCGGTAACCACCCAGATCCCGTTCCAGATAGCCGTGATAGACCAGATCGTGAAACTCCCAGAATTCTTTCCGTCCGGTTTCCGGATGGAGAAGTCCCGGATTCATGAGAAATCCCCTGCCAATCATCAAACAATCTGTATCCGGCCGCTCTTTCTGAAATTTCTCCAGCTTCTCCTGATTGAACAAATCACCGTTATAGCATACGGGATTTTTGCTCTCCTTTGCCGCCAGATCATACATTTCCATTCTGGGGTAATTCTTGTACCCATCGGTCTGTACTCTTGGATGAATGATCAATTCTTCCAGAGGATAACGGTTAAAAATTTCCAGAAGTCTCGGAAATTCTTCCGGCTTTTCCTTCCCGATTCTGGTTTTTACGGATAATTTCAGTTCTGAACCCAGTGCCTCAAAGATGTTGTCCAAGAAACAGTCCAGCTCTTCCGGAAATGCCAGAAATCCAGAACCTTTTCCTTTCGTCACCACCGTTTTGGACGGACATCCAAGGTTTAAATTGATCTCCTGATATCCATAGTCTTTCAATGCTTTTCCGAGGCGGATAAATCCATCTGCCTTGTTGGTCAGAATCTGCGGTACCACATAAATTCCTTCATTATGTTCCGGCAGGATTTCCTGCAGCTCTCTTGTCTTAAAATCCCGCTTCTCATGAGTTTCCAGAAACGGGATAAAATATTTATCAAGAGGTCCGTATACTTTTGCATGAGCCTGTCGGTAGGTATAAGTGGTAATGGCCTCCAACGGGGCCATATAGTAATGCATTCCCATGATCGTATCACCTTATTCTTATGTTATCGAAATTATATTCTAAAATCCCCCAGTGAGTCAATTTGTTTTCTATGAATACATTCCCGTTGACACATTCTTTGATTCATGCTACGCTATTCAAATATGAACAGTTCATTTTTGAATTATCCGGAAGTGAGGTAAAAATCATGAATGTACGTCTGGAATTTGCAAGAAAAATACGATTGGCATACAATGAATACTGCAAATCTTTATGTAAAGAGATTCATATGCCGCAAACAGCCTTTGATATTCTTATGTTTCTTGGCAACAATCCGGAATGCAAAACAGCCCGCGACATCGTGGAAATCCGGAAAATTAAAGCAAATCTGGTCTCTGTCAATGTAGATAAACTGGTAAAAGAAGGATATCTGACCAGAAACAGTATAGAAGGAGACCGACGAAAAATCGAACTTCAATGTACGGAACAGGCACTTCCCATTATCGAAAAAGGCCGAAAGCTTCAGCAGGATTTTGAAACTGCTCTTCTTAAAAATACAAATGAGAACGATCGTAATGTATTTTTCAAGACGCTGGAAATCATCGAAGAGAACCTGGAGCATCTGACCCCTGAAAATCATTAATACTGCAACAGAAAATCCCCGCGGTCCATACCATCGGACCGCGGGGTTACATTTTCTATCTTTATCGCTCTTCCCTGAAGTAGGCCAGGCCCAGACTTGCAGGCGGCTGACTCTCTCTCTTACTGCGGATGCTGGTCACTACCAGTACCACCAGAGTTACCACATACGGAATCATTTTATATAACTCCTGAAACTCCATATGATCCATTCCGGTCGGAATGTAGAGATACAGGATATACAGTCCTCCAAACAGGAAGGATGCCAGAATACTGATATTCGGACGCCAGATGGTGAAGATTACAAGGGCGATAGCCAGCCAGCCTCTGTCACCGAAGGCATCGTTGGACCATACACCGCAGGCATAGTCCATAACATAGTAGAGACCGCCAAATCCTGCGATCATACATCCGACACAGGTTGCGATGTATTTATATTTTGCCACGTTAATACCTGCTGCATCTGCAGTACTCGGGTTCTCGCCGACTGCACGAAGCTGCAGGCCGACGCGGGTGTGATGCAGAATATAGGATGCTACCAGCGCAATGAGCACTGCCAGATATGCCAGGAAGCCGTAGGACAGGAACAATTTTCCAAACCAACCCAGTTTTCCTGCAAAGGGAAGGGTCTTGCTGAAAAATCCACTGGTTGCCGTCAGGGTAATGGAGGGAACATCGCTGTCTACCAGTTTGATCAGCGAACCGCCAAAGAAGTTACCAAAACCAACACCAAATGTAGTCATGGCAAGTCCTGTTACATTCTGATTTGCTCTCAGTGTCACGGTCAGGAAACAGTATAAGATTCCCATGAGCAGCGAGCCAAGCATGCAGCATGCCATCGGAATCAGAATGGCGAGGGTTCCGTTCATGGCAGACGCATCCGGCACAGAATGTTCATAGAAGAAAGAACCGATCACACCACAGATGGCTCCCACATACATAACGCCCGGAATTCCCAGATTCAGATTACCGGATTTCTCGGTCACAATCTCACCGGTACTTCCGAACAGCAGCGGAATGCCCTGCACAATGGCTCTTGGAATAAACGCAAGTAAGAAGTTCAACATGATTTATTTTACCTCCTTCTTCTCTGCTTTTTTACGTGACTGCAGCTGATAAGAGATGAAGAATTCACAACCGATGATAAAGAACAGAATAATTCCCGTCAGGATATCGGAGTAAGACTGGTTCAGTCCGAAGTTTGTGGAAATCTCACTGGCACCACGATTCATGAAAATGATCAGGAAGCTGGAGAATACCATGGTCAGCGGATTGAATTTGGACATCCAGGATACCAGAACTGCCGTAAATCCCTGACCTCCTGCAATGGTTGTGGTTATCGTATGATTGATGCCTCCCACCAGCAGAAGACCAACCAGTCCGCAGATAGCACCGGACAGTACCACCGTCCGCATGATCACTTTTTCTACTTTAATGCCAACGTATTTCGCCGTGTTCTCACTCTCACCCACAACAGAAATCTCATAGCCATGTTTACTGTAGTTAAGATAAATATACATAAATACCGTAATGAGCACTGCCACCAGAATGCTTAAGAGGTATTTGTAACCGAATGCCTGGGGCAGCCAGCCCACATTCGTATTCTGATTGATAATTCCAATCTTTCCGGAGCCCTTCGGCACTTCCCATACGATGGTATAAAATGCCACCAGCTGAGTAGCAATATAGTTCATCATCAGAGTGGAAAGAGTCTCATTTGTATTCCATTTTGCCTTGAAAAATGCCGGAATAAATCCCCAGAACGCACCAGCTGCGATACTTGCCACAATCATGCAGAGGATGACTGCCGCATTCGGAAGCTTGTTCCCCAGACAGATCATGCAGGCTGCAGATGCCAGACCACCGATGAGCACCTGACCTTCACCGCCAATATTCCAAAATTTCATTTTGAACGCCGGAGTCAACGCCAGGGAAATCAGAAGCAGGATGGAAATGTTCTGGAAGGTAATCCAGGTCTTTCTGGCAGAGCCAAATGCTCCTGCAAAAATAGACTGATATACCTGAATCGGGTTAATACCCGTCGTTACGGTTGTAATTATCGCGCAGAGAATCAGCGCCAGCACAATGGCCGCTGCCCGGATTCCCAGCGACTGATACCAGGGAATGGCATCTCTCTTTACAATATGGAAAAGCGGTTCTTTCTTTTTCTCATTCATGTTCTTCACTGCCTCCCATTCTGGTCATCATCATGCCGACCTCATTTTTATCTGTCGTTCTGGCATCCACGATGCCGCTGACTTCTCCTCCACAGAGAACCATGATCCGGTCGGAAAGTTCTACCAGCACATCCAGATCCTCGCCGACAAAGATAACAGCCACGCCCTTTTTCTTCTGCTCATTCAGCAAGTCATAAATCGTATAGGAGGAGTTGATATCCAGACCACGCACTGCATAAGCCGTCAGCAAAACGGTCGGTGAGGATGCAATCTCGCGTCCCAGCAGTACTTTCTGAACATTACCACCGGAAAGACGGCGAACCGGTGTGTGAATGCCCGGTGTTACCACTTCCAGACTCTCTACCACATGCTCTGCCAGTTCTCTGGCCGGTTTGCGGTTGACAAAGGGAGTCTTTCCTTTCCGGAAGGAACGAAGCATCATATTATCGGTCAGATCCATATTTCCTACCAGACCCATGCCTAGACGGTCTTCCGGAACAAACGAAAGGGAAACACCCATCTCCGCAATCTTCAGCGGATCTTTTCCAATTAACATTTCTTTTGTGCCATCCGGTTCCATATAGGCAATCGTTCCGGACTCTACCGGCTGAAGTCCTGCAATTGCTTCCAGCAGCTCCTTCTGTCCGCATCCGGAGATTCCGGCAATGCCAAGAATCTCACCGCTGTTGGCAGTAAAGCTGACATCCTTTAACTTGACTACGCCCTCTTCATTCCGGACAGTCAGACCCTCCACCTCGATTCGTGGTTTCGGATCTACCGGGTCCGGACGGTCAATGTTCAGGGTTACTGTATGTCCAACCATCATATTGGTCATTTCCGTAATGTTGGTCTCGCTGGTCTTCATATCGCCAATATACTGGCCACTTCTCAGGACTGCCACACGGTCAGACAGAGATTTTACCTCGTTCATCTTATGGGTGATAATGACAATCGCTTTTCCATCATCTCTCATTTTACGAAGTACACGGAACAATTTTTCCGTCTCCTGAGGGGTCAGCACTGCCGTCGGCTCATCCAGAATCAGAATGTCCGCACCGCGGTAAAGTACTTTTACAATCTCCACGGTCTGCTTCTGAGAAACAGACATATCATAAATCTTCTGCTTCGGATCCACTTCAAATCCATATTTTTCACAGATGTGTGCAATCTTTCCGGATGCTTCTTTAATATTCAGCTTTCCTTCCAGACCCAATACAATATTTTCCGTAGCAGACAGTACATCCACCAGTTTGAAATGCTGATGCACCATACCAATGCCCAGCTTTAATGCATCTTTTGGTGATTTGATAATCTCTTCTTTTCCATTGATAAAGATCTGTCCCTCATCCGGGAAATAAATACCGGAAAGCATATTCATCAGAGTTGTCTTTCCGCTTCCGTTTTCTCCCAGGAGCGCCAGAATCTCTCCCTTATAAATATCCAGATTCACTTTCTCATTGGCAACAACCGCGCCAAAGGTCTTCGTTACGTTTCTTAACGAAACTGCTGCTATTCTGGTATCCATCTTTCGTCCCCTTTCTATATTAGAGCCGTATTAGAACCGTTCCGTCCTTTTTATCGTATGGAAAACTTCGTTTCCATACGATAAAAAGGGCGGCGCGGCGATAGTCGCTGTGCCGTCCTTTGCAAGGCATTTTATTTAAATTAGAATGCGGTATCCAGAAGGTTGATGCCGTCGATCTGTACATTGAAGTACGGAGCGGAACGGTACTCAGACTCATGGAAATATCCGTCGCTTACTACCTCATGATCCGGGGTGTAATCTGCATCCGTATCCACATCTGCTTCATAGCTGGTCATCTCTGCACCATCAACGGTGAAGGTAGCGGTATCAAATACATGTAAGGTACCAGCTTCAATCTCAGCAGTTGCTGCATCGATTGCTTCCTGAGTTCCATCTGCTACTGCGCTTCCAAGGCTGCTCAGTTCAACAGAACCGGTAGCCAGTGTTCCGGTCCAGTCAGCGTCGATCTGGGTTCCATCTGCTACACAGTTCATTGCATACTCAAAGTAGGGCTCCCAGTTTACTCTGGAAGATACAAGGAAGGTGTTCGGGCAAGCGCTTTCGGTGCTTCCGTTGTAGGATACGTTCGGTACACCTGCGGTCTCGCATGCGGTCGGAGCTCCCATGGAGTCTGCATGCTGGCTGATCAGTACGCATCCGTCCTCGATCAGTTTGTTAGCACCCTCTTTCTCAGCGGTCTCATCATACCAGGAACCGGTAAAGGTAACGTCCATTGTTACGCTCGGGCATACAGAACGTGCGCCCAGGAAGAAGGAAGTATATCCGGAGATAACCTCTGCATAGGTATAGGCTCCTACATATCCCATCTTTGCCTGATCCTCAGTGATATCTCCGTTTGCGATCATCTCATTTAATTTCATACCAGCAGCAATACCTGCAAGATAACGTCCATCATAAATGGAAGCGAATGCATTGTGGAAGTTGTCAAGTCCCTCTGTATGAGCCTTAGTTCCGGTTGCATGGCTGAACTGTACTTCCGGATACTCTTTTGCAGCCTCGATGATGTAATCCTCATGTCCAAAGCTGTCTGCGAAGATGAAGTTACATCCTGCATCTGCCAGCTCACATGCTGCATCATAACATTCCTGACCTTCCGGGATATTGGTCTTAGTCATGTACTCAATACCAAGCTTCTCACATGCTTCTTTTGCTGCATTCATAAAGTTCAGGTCATAAGTAGAGTTCTCATCATGCAGGAAAATGAAACCTGCTTTTACATTGGTAACTGCAGCGGTGCTGTCTGCATCTGCTTCCGTGTCAGCTGCCTCATCAGTAGTCTCTGCTGCTGTACTATCAGTGCTGTCTGCTGCTGTGGAAGAACCACATCCTGCAAGAGTCATTGCGGTCAAAGCCATAGCAGTAAGTAAACTTACAACTTTCTTTTTCATAAATAATCCTCCTGTGTCCCCATTTACGGGTTGTCTCTTATGAGCTGAACTTATGAGTCATAAGATCAGTTTATTTCTTAACACTTGTCAGTATAGGCAGTTCCCCCTAATATTGTCAATAGAATTTTTGTTTTTCCTTTGTTTTTTCGCATAATTCGACTCAGTTATAATTTAAAAATATTTTTATTATTAAGTATTACTTATAAATTAATTTTCCACATGCGCTTTCCTTCCTATACATTCCACCGTCACGGTCCGATCAAAAAGTCCTCGTTTCCAGACCATAAGATATACCTGAAAATCCAGATGATCCTGGGCTGTGGTAAATGGTTCTTCCCGCAGCACCTCTGCCCGGATTCCTTTCCTTTCCAATTCCATCCTTTTGTCCTCTGCCTGTTGGAGCATCGTCCGGATCTGCAGGTCTGTCTCTGCTCCATAGCTTCGATCAGGATATGTGGCTGTTTCCTCTTTGAGCCACACCGACAAAAGATCAACCGTATCTGCATGGACATTTTTTCGAAGAGCTGACGCAATTTTTCTGGCATTGACTGGAGCCGGATCTTTCCGATAATCGTTGAGCATTTTCTGAAGCTTTGTATCTCCCGTCTTCACAGCCAATTCTTCCATTACCGCAATCGCCTCTGCCGTCGGTTCCCACACATTTTCCCGCGGTACCAGATATTTTTCCGGAACGGCCGGATAACAGCTGCAGTTCAGCGGAGGAAAGTCGCAGAGCAGTGCAATTTTCTGTTCCCCCGGCGTGCAGAATTCCGGCCCCAGATATTCATATTTGTCCCGCAAAATGGAAATCCGGTATTCCAGCTGCCGCAGATATTCCCATCCTTTCACCCAGAAATGCCCGATCGCGCCATAATTATAGAGATGTGCCTCCAGTTCCAGCTTCCGAAACCATACTGTTACCACACTGTCTCCCTGCCAGACAGAGAGAATGTACTCCTCCCGCTTCTCATCATGGCTTAAGGAAAATTCCAGCTCACCTTCATATTCACTTTTGTAGGTTCCTGTCATATGAGCATTTCTGAAAATGAGAAAACTTTCTACTGCGTCATTCATCAGGTAAACGAGGCGGATATCTTTCGCTTCCGGCTCTTCAGGTATCAGCAGTTCAAACTGATTCTGCTCCAGTAATTCCTGAAGCATTCCTATGGTTTCATTCATCATGTACCTGATTATACAATAAAAGCTGCAAAACCTCAATCAATGAAGTTTTACAGCTTTTTACCTACAGCCTTTTCTTAACTTGTTCCAATGTCGGCATTGCCGGAATGGCGCCTTTCTTTTCCACGCAGAGGCTGGCCACCGCATTTCCGAACCGGCATACCTGCTCCAAGTCCGATAAACAGAGCGGAAATTACCAGCGATAATACCGGATGAATTTTAAATTTGATGATTAACAGTAATAAAAGTATGATTCCCACTGCCGCTGCAATCAGCAGTCTCGTCGGATCAGCTGCAAATACCGGTTCTGTCATTTTCTTTCCCCCTGTTATCTATGCGTTCACATATTTATGAATGGTTGCCTTGATTGCTCCCGGTCCCGCGATCATCTCACGGAACATGTTCTGAACCTTCTCACCAACTCCTGCTTTGTAAAGATCGATAAAGAACAGGCGCTCGTTGGAAAGAATCGGTCTCAGCTGATCTGTAAAAGTCTCCGGCTGACCGAGCACGATATCCTTTAACTGTTCCTGAATTTCTTCATTCATCGGGTCAGGTGCAAGTTCATATTTCTTACCGGCATCATCCACTGCCAGCATATAACGAAGCCATCCTGCAATTCCCAGCGGAAGTGCTGTCAGTCTGGATGCATCTCCATATTTTTCCACATATGCTTTGATCGTCTCTCCGAAACGAATTCCTACCATCTGGGATACATCGACTGCCAGACGAAGGTTGGTATCTCCCAGATATTCATTTGGAAACCGGTCATTAAAAAGTTCATCTACAAATGCCTGCGGTGAGAGAATCCCTGGATCCTGTACCACCGGAAGTCCTTCATCATAAGCAACCATCCGGGCCATCTTCATCATATCCGCATCTGTATTGAGCATGTGAGCAAATAACTCATATCCAAGGGCAACTCCCAGCGGTCCGGTGGCAGAATGAACCGGATTCAGACAAACGGTTACCTTCATACGTTCTGCCAGATTGACCGTCTTACGGTCTGCCATGTAAACACCAAAGCCTTTTTCCAATGCCGGACGTCCATTGGGGAAACTGTCCTCGATCACCAGATACTGCGGTTTTTCCGCATTTACAAACGGTGCAATGTAAGTCTTCTTCGCAGTGATTACCGGCTGCATATCTTCCACTCCCAGTGCTTCCAGATCTGCTGCAATCTGCTCGCTTGGACGAGGAGTGATTTTATCAATCATGGTCCACGGAAATGCGATTGTTTTCTCATCACTCACATAAGCAAGGAACCCATCATCCACATAGCCTGCCTTTTTCCATTCTTCCGCCATGGTCAGCACGGACTGACGAAGCCTTGCTCCATTCTGGGAGCAGTTGTCCATGGAAACCAGTGCCAGCGGATATTTTCCTGCCTGATACCGTTCATAGAGCATAGCCGTCAGAACTGCCATAGCCCCCGTGGCTTTTGCCGGACCGTTCTTAATATCCGCTTCCACAAACGGGAACCAGGTTCCATCTGCTTTCTGCAGCGCATATCCCTTTTCTGTAATGGTAAAGGAAACCAGCTGAAGAGAGGGAGCGGCAAAAATTTCTTTCAGTCTGTTCCACTGTTTATCATTGGAAGACTGGGCTTTTACCGCCTCTGCCAGAGCGCCTAACACTTTGTAATCTCTGGTGCCATCTCCGTGCAGAATTACACTCAATCCAAGATTATCATATGGAGCATAAATCTTATCTGCCACATCATAGTCAAAGGTCTCCACACAGGTAAGTCCCCTGTCCAGAGCCCCTTCTTCCAGAAGACCATCTGCAATTCCTCCGATAAAGACACGGAAAATATTGCCGATTCCGAAATGTACCCAACGCGGTGCTTTTCTCGCCTTTTCGGAAACCTCTTCCACATCATATCCCGGCAGCTGAATTCCCGCTTTTTCCCATGCCTCACGATCTTTGATTCCCGCCATTGTCAACTTCATAGTTTGTTCCTCCTTCATTATTTTACTTACATTCAATACTTATGTTTATATCTTAACTGTAAGTCTAGTATATATGTTAGCAAATCACTCGTCTACTGGCAATTACACCAATGTTTATTTTCTATTTTTGTGGACTTTTACCATCTTCCTGTTCTATACTGAAATAAAGCGTAATACTTACCATTAACTTATAAAGTTATCAGGGGGGATTTAATTCTATGAGTGAAAAGGGATTAACGACGATTAGTCTGAAGAAAATCAACCGTTCCAAGGTCTATCAATATATTTATAAGGCAAAGGCATCTGCCAAATTGAAAATCGTGCAGGATCTGCAGATGGGATTGTCAACTGTCAGCCAGAATCTGAATCTGCTGGAAGAAGAGGGGTTGATCGAACGAAACGGTTATTTTGAATCCACCGGCGGAAGAAAAGCACATGCCATCCGGATTGTTCCTGACTTTAAGATTTCTATCGGAATCGGTATTTTGAAAAAGATGTTTCATATTACAATTGTGGATTTATACGGAAATGCGCTTTGCATGGATACCATTCCACTTCCTTATGAAAATACAGATGCTTACTATGAACAGGTTGCTTCTGAAATCAAGAATTTTATTTCCAATCAGCAGTATGATGCTGACAAAATACTGGGCATCTCCATTGCCACTCAGGGAATCACTTCTCCTGACCACAGCACAGTTACTTATGGAACCATTATGGGAAATACCAGTATGAATGTGGCCGATTTTTCCAGCCGGCTTCCATGGCCCTGCCATCTGGAACACGATTCCAAATCCGCCGCTTCTCTGGAATTGTGGAATCACCCGGAACTGAACAGCGCAGTGGTTTTTCTGCTCAACCGGAACTTAGGCGGTGCGGTTATTGCCAACCATCAGATTCATCAGGGAAGTTCCATGCACAGCGGAACCATTGAGCACATGTGTATCAATCCGGATGGTCCCTTATGTTACTGTGGAAACCGTGGCTGTCTGGAAACCTATTGCTCCGCCAATGCACTGGAACAGGCTGCCGGACTTCCCATCAAAGAGTTTTTCCCTCTTTTGAGAGAAGGTGCTTCTCCTCAAGCAATGCAGATCTGGGAAGATTACCTGAATCATCTGGCCTTTGCCATGAAAAATCTGAACCTGATCATTGATGCGCCCATCATTATCAGTGGCTATCTGGCTCCGTATTTTACAGAAGAGGACATTGCAAAACTGGCAGAGCGGATCAACAGCTCCACACCTTTTGCAGTAAATCCGACGCAGATTCTTGTGGGAACTCACGGGCAGTATACCCCGGCAATTGGCGCAGCACTTTACTATATTGAGCAGTTTATACAGTCGGTGTAAACTTTTCACCGGAAACTTTCATTATACCTAGCTCGTTTTGGCATATAGAATATTTATGTCTCTCCATGCCCAATATTTGCAGTTAAAAAAATTATTTTCGCTATATAATTTTAGAAATTAGACAAATTGGACATACAGAAATTCTTATGTATCTTTTGCCCAAACTTTCCTAATTTTCTGGGCATCTGATCTCACAGATTTTCTATATGTCCAAATCAATAATAAAAACTTGTTTTTTATAGAATTTTCGCATGTCTTGCATTGCCGGATTGGGCAGAAAATAACTTTTATTTTCTATCTGCCCAGACACTTCTAATTTTTTATTTTCGCACTCATTTTCCAGCCGCTGATACTCGGATTACAGGCTTCCCAGATATCCATTTGTATTTCAAGTATTAGGATTTAAATGTTATTCACCGGACTTGGGATTTTCACCGGAAATATCCACATCCAGCAACACTTTAATCAGCCAGAAAAATACCAGAAGTACCAGAATAGGAATCACACAGGATGTAATCAGCATCACGGCCACTGCTTCCACAAAATGATTCAGGGAATTCTGCACCTTCTGTACCAGTTCTTCCGAAGAAATGGTCACATTTTCCACCGCTGTTGTTACCGAATCCTTCGCACTGGAAAGGGCATCCTTTGCCTTGTCAAAGATGCCGGAGATTCCTGTTTCCTGCTGCGCTGTATTCTGATCTGTGCTCTGCTGCGCCTGTTCCATCTCCTGCTGCGCGGCGCTGCTGTTTTCCAGCATTTCCTGGGTACTCTTCGCATCCTCCAATGTCGCATCGATCTGGGACTGATAAGTGGTCTCGATAAGATCTGATACCTTCACACTTGCCGGAACTACCAGAAAAATGCAGATACCGAAGATCAAAAGTCTCCGCGCCAGCTTGTCAACACTCCGATTCCGCGCCATCATATTTGCCGCATACAGCACACACGCCGCCGGAATAAAGATTTTAAACGCTGCGTACCCGGTAATCGTCACCAGATACTTTTCCAGAAATACCGCACACAACACGATCAAAAGATAGCCACTCAAATCCGCTACCTTCTCTGCAATAGGCGTTCCAATATCTCCCGGCAGTAACGTAATCAGTGCAGATGTGGCCGTCGTGGCCGCCGTCAGTTCCAGCACCGTCGCCTTCTTCTCATCGAGGGATGCAATGGTCGCCTGATGGGACTCCGGTGCAGATGCATATTTCTCCAGCACCGTAAAGGAAAGAAGTCCTATCAAAAGCCAGATCACTATGTAGATACATTTCTTCTTATCCAATGTAAAATTCATGGTTCACCTCCGTGACACATCATTTTTATTTATCATACTATTCCTGCAGGTTTTCATGCAGCCGTAGGCCGGACAATGACCTTCGCTCCCTGCTTCATGGCCTTAATCTTTTGTAAGCAGTTTTGCAATCTCCAGATTTCTGTCTGGAATTCGATACTGTTCCGCCTCTTTTTCCAATCGAAAATAAAAGATCACTTTTCTGTCGAGGACTTCCATCTTCACCCGCGCCAGTTTTTCTTTCAATAAAGGAATTATGCAAAAATAAATCCGGTCATCCTCGAAGGAGAGATGTCCATACTCCATTCCGTTTTTATCCTGTACCAGAATCCTGCTTCCTTGAAATGCTTTCGGATACAGAAGCATTTTCTCTCGCAGCGGATGTTGCCGGTCTTCTTTCAGATACGCCCGGAACCGGTAGATTTCCCGTCCTTCCTGGTCAAGCCGTACTGGCTTCGCTATCTTTCGCAACACCTTCACCGGCTCAATAAACTGCTCCGCCAGATACTGGAACAGACGACTTCTCACCGCCATCGTTTTATCCGTATGTTCCATGAGTTCTTTCACCACTTCATGAATGCTGATGAGAAACAACTGAAAATCCTCTTCCTTCGGCTCCCACAGATATTTTCCTCTGGCGGCACGGTAATAGGGATGTCCTTCCTCTGTCTCCATGGTGTAATAAAGATACACATTTCGCTCACAAAAGGCTCCTTCATTGACCACTCCTGCCCATGTGGGCCGCTTCCGCTCTGAACGGGTCTTTTCCTGTGGCTTCCACATCGAATCAAATGCATGGGGATGATTTTTCAGCAGCTGATAAGCTTCATTAATCTCCTGCGCACGCCGGATATGCTCCGGCTCTTCTGACCCCAGCGCATCCGGATGACAGGTATTCATAAGCTGCCGGTATTTCTTCTTCAGGGAATGAAGATCGTCTTCCTCCGTGACGGAAAGAAGACGCCTCGCCTGCGCTACATTCATAAGAGAGTTTCCCACTCTGCCATCTTAAATCCGGTCAGCACCCGGTCACCGTCCACGATCAGAGGACGCTTTACCAGCATGCCATTGGTCGCCAGCAGTTTTAACTGCTCCTCCTCGCTCATTTCCGGCAGCTTGTCCTTCAGCTTCATTTCTTTGTAGAGCATTCCGCTGGTATTGAAGAATTTCTTCAACGGCAAACCGCTCCGTTCATACCAGTCCTTTAACTCCTCAAACGTCGGATTGTTCTCCACAATGTGGCGGTCTTCATAGGGAATCTGATGCTCATCCAACCATTTTTTGGCCTTCTGGCAGGTGGAGCATTTGGGATATTCAAGAAATAACATACGTATAGCCTCCTTTTTATTTATCATACCATTCCTGCAAGGTTTCATGCAACCGGAGGCTGGACGATAGCTGCTGCTTCAACCAAATCATTTAACGAGGTAAAACCGTTTAGGCAATACTTCTATTACACCTGGCTCATTTGGGCATATGGAATGTTTTTGTCTCTCCACGCCCAATATTTGCTACGAAAAAAATATTTTGCGCTATATAATTTCAAAAATTAAACAAATTGGACATATAGAAATTCTTATGCATCTTTTGCCCAAATTTTCCTAATCTTCTTTTCAAGTGTATATTTCAGCAAAAAAGCAAGTGTATTCTTATTCTTTTATACTCAATTTGTCCAGTTCCACATCGAGGCACAATATCTGTTTCTAATGATTATTTTCCTCTTTCCTAAAAATTGTGGATATATTTTTAAATAAGCAAAGAAGGTGTGAAATTTCGCAGAAATATGTTATGCTGAACAGGTATTAAAAAGGGGATTTATGTAAAGGAAGGAATTTATGTTAGAAAAGTTTCGCAGAAAATATATCGGGGACAGAAATTTTTATGGAAGATACATCGCGCTGGCATTGCCGATGATTATACAAAATGCAGTGACAAACCTTGTTAGTTTTCTTGACAATATTATGGTTGGACAGCTTGGTACAGAGCAGATGTCCGGAGTTGCCATTGTCAATCAGCTGATATTTGTATATAATCTGGCAATCTTCGGGGCTGTATCAGCAGCCAGTATTTTTGGTGCGCAATATTTTGGAAATGGAAATCACAAAGGGCATATGTATTCTTTCCGTTTTAAGCTGTATGCAGCTTTGACGGTTACCGCACTTACCATTCTGCTGTTTGTGACGAAGGGGGAAAGCCTGATTTCTCTTTATCTCACCGACACCTCCGGAAACGGTGCGACAGGTGCCGCATTACAGTATGGATTGCAATATCTGGTCATTATGATGGCGGGATTGATTCCTTTTGCCGTAAATCAGTCTTATGCGACCAATATCAAGGAAACCGGACAGACATTGATTCCCATGATCGCAAGTTTTGTGGCTGTTGGAAGCAATGCCATATTGGACTATCTCCTGATTTTCGGTATCGGGCCATTCCCGGAACTGGGTGTGCAGGGTGCCGCTCTGGCAACGGTCATTGCCCGTTATATAGAAGCTCTTATGATTATTATCTGGGCACACAGACACAGAGAAAAGAACCGCTATCTTGAAGGAGCATATCTCGGATTTGGTATTCCCAAATATGAATTGAAAGCAATCATCATCAAAGGATTGCCGCTTATGATAAATGAAGTTCTGTGGGCTGCGGGAATGACCGCCGTAATACAGTGTTATTCGATCCGTGGCCTGGAAGTAGTTGCCGGACTTAACATTGCTACGACCATCACCAATCTGTTCAACATCATTTATATCCAGCTTGGTGCCTGCATCAGCATTGTGGTGGGACAGTATCTGGGTGCCGGTGAACTGGAAAAAGCCAAGGATGCGGATAATAAAATGATTGTGTTCAGTGTTTTTTGCTGTGTCATTGTAGCTGTATGCATGCTTTTTATCGGCAGATTTTTCCCACAGATCTACAATACCTCTGAGGAAATCCGTACACTGGCAACCAGATTTATCGCCGTATCCGCAATCATCATGCCGTTCTGTTCCTTTAGCCATGCATCCTATTTCACACTGCGCTCCGGTGGAAAAACAATGGTGACATTCCTGTTCGATTCTGTTTTCACCTGGATCGTTGTTGTCCCAACTGCCTTTTTACTGGCTCACTATACCGGACTCGGTATCATAAGTGTGTACTTCTTCGTACAGGCTACGGAACTGATTAAGGTGGCCATCGGTTATTTTATGGTACACAGTAATGTATGGCTGGTTCAGATGGTGTAGAAAACTAAAAGGGACTGTCCTTTCACCACTCCAACTGCTTCTGCCGCCAGGTTGCTGATACGGTCAGCATAGCGATATGTAATTGGCCCCTAGACAATTGTCCACAAATAGTTGTATTTTCATTATCTATTTGCTATAATTTAAACAAGAGTGCTACCAACAACGGTAGGCGGTTAGTCCTTCTCCAGAGGGACTGTGATCCTCTGATTACATAGAAACCTGTAAAGGAATTTATCGGAAAGGAGGACTAAGCCAATGAGTATTATAGATTTCATCGCAATAATAAGCTTCGGCTTAACCTGCTTTAGTATCGGATACACATTCGGTAAGGATAATCATAAAACACAAAAATAGCCGCCCCAGTCTGGAAAACTAAGCGGCAATTTTTGTTTAGCAATATATCAGGCTAACCGTCTATCGGTAGTACTCTTTTTATGTAATTATATTATCATGGCTTAACATAAATGTCAATTGCAGAGCAATGCCTATTTGTTGTATTTTATTTAACTTTTTGTAACACAGGCTAAGCCCTCACTATCTACTTCCTGAATCTACTCGATTTCAATGACGTAATTATAACTGTAAGTATGTACATACAGCTTTCCATCCTGCTCCACAATGAGATCCGGCATTTTCTTCAGCAGTAATCGGTCAATGATTTCTCCTGTATTTCGGTTAATCTGATAGAGATAGTCCGGCTCTGCGGTAAATCCATAGCCGCAGATCAGAACATCGCCTTCTACCACAAAATTCATGGAATTATAAGACTGGTCTGCGCTTCTCCACAGCAGCTTTTCATTTTTCAGATCATAGGCAAACATAAAGCAGGTATTCGGCTGTGCATAACCGTTGGCCACACTCGCCCCATAAAAAATGCCATCTTTTAAATAAGCATTGTTTCCATTCACATACCATTTATCGGTCGGATAATGCAATACATATAGACAGTTACCTGTTCCATTTTCATAGATATACAGATCTTCCCCTTCCCACAGGTACTCATAGTTTTCATCTGAAAAACTGTTCCAATCTGTGCCGATCATGGGAAGAGACAGGTTTTCGCTGGCATACCATTCATCTGCAAAATCAATACCGTTATCCTCTTCTGATAAAATATTCCACTTTAACGGAGTAACCGAGTCCCCCTCTGCATGAGTTTCCGTTACTCCGTTGAAATCTATGGTGATATATTTCGGTTCGACCGTTTCTGCAACTTCTGCTTCTTCTACTTCAGCTATTTCCATATTTTCGGTTTCATCAGGTACCTCTGTCACTGCATCCACAGTTTCATCGTTTTCTGTTGATTCAGGTTCTGAAGGTACCGTCTCTTTGCTGCAGCCCATCAGTAACAACACGGTCATAGATAACGCTATCAAAAGTCTTTTTCTAATCATGGTCATTCTCCCATTCACTTGTTCATTTTATAAAATGAAGTATACTACGCCATCTTTGCTCCGGCAACCCGATAGAGAATCAGACCGCCTTTTTTCTCATATCCGGTATCCCATAGTCCATGAAAATCCAGCCACCTTGCACCACCATAGGTAACCGCTTTTACAGAGAAATGCCCCGCTTCCTTTTTATAGCCGGTCAACATATACCAGTGCCACACATAATCATCATATGCCGATTCCTTGTGTTTCAAGGTCAGACACGGAATGGGCCATCCCACCTGAATCTGTGCTTCCACCGCTTCTTCTGCTTTTTCGTAAGGTGTCTGTCCTTCCAGTCCTTCTATGCAAAGATCCGTCACTCCCGCATCTGCAAGATACCGCTGAAATCCTTCTATATAGAGGCTCAAACGATCTACTCCACCAATTCTCGGACGCAGATACGGCTTCATCTTCATGGCAAACCGGTCATAGTCTTCCCTGCACAGATGTGCTATATTATAAGGATATATCTGCTTCCATCCCTGCTTTGCCGCCAGATAAATGCAGGTATCACATGCCGCCAGTGCTGCACAGCCTCCGAATTTCATCAAGAAATTACTCATCCAGTCCTGGCTTCCGCCCTGAACTCCGTCAATTGAAAAATAATCCAGCTCCTTTTTCATCCCTGCATCTGCTCCTCAGATTCTTTTCACTTTCTCAATCAGTTTCCCATAGACCCGTTCCACAAACCACGGTTCCGTGGATTTCTGCAATGCTTCCTCCGGCGTAAACCATGCCACACCGCTGTTTTCATCTGCCTTTATCCGAACATCTTCCTCTGAATCCGCTTCCAATAGGTAGGTAATATTCAGATGCAAGTGGCTGGATATATACTTTCCCTTCTTTACATGTCCATCCACCGTTAAAGATTCCAGAGAAAAAATATTCTCCGATACCGGCCATACATGTGCTATACCAGCCTCTTCCTTTACCTCACGAATGACCACTGATAACAGATCTGTCTCACCATCTGCATGGCCGCCCAGCCAGGACCAGGAATTGTAAATGTTATGGTACACCATCAAAACCTTGCTTCTGTCCTTATTTACCATCCAGGCCGATGCAGTTACATGTGCCACTGTATTTTCCCTTGAAAATGCATCCTCATGCTGCTCAATCCACTGAAAGATCAGATTTTTGTCCCGCTCTTCCTTCTCATTGAATGGATGATATGCCGCAATTTCATCTAATAATTCCTGTCTGTTTTTAGCACTCATAGGTCTGCCTGCTGCTGTATCCTTCCTTCTTAAATTCCGAGCACAACACTTCCATCTCAATCGGCGTGCATCTCACATAATCTCCTGTTCCCGTTGCCAGCGCACAGGTGTTATTTTCCATTACATACGCATCTATCGCGCTCTTTAATGCCTCCTTCGGCATTTTAACCTGTTCCTTTTTATTCCAGTATTGTGCTGCATTTTCAAACTGTTCATGTGTCATGACCAAATTACCCTTTTCACTTTAATCAAAAATTCTTGTAATATCCTGATACCGATTCATTACACGGTAAATCTCAACATACTCGCTGTTTACCTTATAGATAATCACATAGTCTGTCCATACTGCATATTTATAGTCTGTCCGAAAACTGACCCTCTTTGAAAGATCCGAACCTATTTCCGGAAACATCTGAAGATTGTGAACCTCACATGACTAGAAGTCACATGCTTCTCAGCCGCTTTAAGCGGCAAGACTAAATATCGGCGGATACGCCTGTAACTTAGTTGCACAGATATGTG
>NZ_DBLYVB010000025.1:0-26756 GCF_057604405.1 Hominiventricola sp. | reverse complement strand
TACGGCTCCATTCCTTCTCTGGGAACCATGGTACTCTTCTGCCTGCTCCTTGGCGTCTTTGCCATTGGCGCTCCGGGTGTACCTGGAGGAACGGTTATGGCATCCTTAGGACTCATTACCGGCATCCTGCTCTTTAATGACACCGGCACTGCCCTGATGCTTACCATCTTCGCCCTGCAGGACAGCTTCGGAACTGCCTGCAACGTCACCGGCGACGGAGCCCTGACTCTGATTTTGACCGGATATGCAGAAAAGCATCATGTGCAATAATTTTTTATATTAGAAGAACCGGGATTATTTCCCGGTTCTTCTTTTTACATATTCCATAATCAGGTCTTTTGTTCCTTCATATCCAAGTTTTTCCGTATTCAGGCACAGATCATAGTTTTCAGGATTTTTCCACTTCTTTCCAGTATGATATCTATAGTAGTCACGCCGGTAACGATCCATCCTCAGAATCTCTTTTCATAGTATTTCCTCCTCTCTCAATCCCTGCTGTATATTGTGCAGAAGAATAAAAAAAGAGGTCTCAGCCGTATCCCATGGATATCGGATGAAACCTCATCGTTTCTGCTCTCTGTACTGCAGTTCCTTTTGATGCGAAAAATTGTACTTTATTTTCTTCTGAAATGCAACAGTTTCTTAAAATTATAGGAATTATCTTTAATTTCTATGATTTTGCAGAATCTTTTATCTTTATCTCTCTTTTACAAAAAATAATTTATTGGTACATCAGCCAACTTTCAGTCGAAATTTCTGAATTTCTTTTTCGCTGGCTACTTTCTCAATCTGGGCACCCAGTTTCCGGAGCTTTGCATCCAGATTTTCATAGCCGCGCTCAATATAATAAATGTCATCCACTATCGTAATGCCTTCTGCTGCCAATCCGGCAATGACAAGAGCTGCGCCCGCACGAAGATCCGGCGCATTGACTCTTGCCCCGGTAAACTTCTCAACGCCGCTGATGACTGCCACATTTCCTTCTACTTTTACAGAAGCACCCATACGGGACAATTCATCCACATAGCGGAAACGGTTTTCAAAAATACTCTCTGTTACAATACTGGTTCCTCCTGCAAGAGCCAGGGATACGGAGATCTGGGGCTGCATATCGGTCGGAAAACCCGGATACGGCATGGTCTTTACATGCGTTGCCTGAAGCTTCTGCGGAGCGATCACCCGCACTGCATCATCATATTCACAGATCTGGCATCCCATCTCCAGAAGCTTTGCCGTAGTTGCTTCCAGATGCTTCGGAATCACGTTCTGAAGAACCACATTGCCGCCTGTAACAGCTGCAGCGAACATAAAGGTTCCTGCTTCGATCTGGTCAGGAATAATGGAATACTCGGTCTTATGGAGCGTGCTGACACCTGTGATACGGATGACATCCGTACCTGCGCCTTTGATTCTGGCTCCCATGCTGTTCAGGAAGTTGGCTACATCTACCACATGGGGTTCTTTTGCCGCATTTTCAATGATGGTATTTCCCTCTGCCATGGAAGCAGCCATCATAATATTGATGGTCGCACCTACACTGACCATGTCCAGGAAAATATGCGCTCCATGGAGTTCTTCTGCTTCCGCAATAATAAATCCATGTTCAATACGGGTCGTCGCACCCATGGCTTTAAAACCTTTCAGATGCTGATCGATAGGACGGCTTCCAATGTTGCAGCCTCCCGGAAGGGGAACCTCCGCTCTCTTGTATTTTCCAAGAAGTGCGCCAAGAAGGTAATAAGACGCACGGATTTTTTTCATATTTTCATTTTCAACTATACAGTTTTCTACACAGGAACCATTGACCGTCACGGTATGACGATCCAGACGCTCCACATGCGCACCAATGTCCTGCATTGCCTCCAAAAGGGCATTAATATCTCTAACGTCCGGAAGATTTTCAATCCGAACGGTTTCATCTGTCATATTTGCAGCTGCAAGAATGGCAAGCGCCGCATTCTTTGCGCCGCCAATCTCAACTTCGCCATTGAGAACATTTCCACCTTTTATAATATACTGTTCCACGATTACACCTCGAACACTAAACTGTTTTCTATCTTTCATATTGCTCCGAATGAGCCTGTCTTATTCGTACTATGTCTAGGTTATTATATCTTACCAAAGTAGAAATTGCAATCCACACAATGGCAAAAAAAAGACGTTTTTTTGCCATATGTTCTTATTTTTGTCAGTTACTGTTCTCACTTACAGAAGTTCCAGATAATCCGCCTCCGTAAAACGATGATAAATCGTATGTCCCATTTCCATATGAATGCAATAGTAATATTCGTCATGTTCTGCATTGTGAAAATGAATGGCATAATCAAAATCAGATCCTGCAGGCATCTTCTCACAGATATACTCCGGATCATATTTCTTAAAGATCTCACAGATCTCCTCCAATGTGCAGGCATGCTTTGTCTGAAACAGTTCAATGAGCTCTTTTAAGAAAGCTGGTGTCTCCACATGCTCATGTACCCACTTCGCACCTTCCGGTGGAATACTGATCTCAATCCGCTCTGCATGGCTGCTGAACTTCAGCTTTCCAAGATCTGTTTTTTCTTCAAACTCTCCCTTGAGCAGATCAAGCATTCTCTGAGCATTCTGAGCAGATGTTCCCAGAATCTCATTTAAGGATGCTACCGGATAATAAAGACGCACCGTCTCCGGCGCATAACCAAGCTTTAACTGCGCTTCCTTTACCTGATCTGTCATATTTTTTATCAGACGTTCTCTGTTCATTCTATAATTTCTCCATTCAACATTTTTCTATGAGCATTATGAAATAGCAAAGGAAAAATGTCAATCAAAAAGACGTCCCCTTCCGGAGACGCCTTCTCTCTCAACTACTCTGTCTCAATCTCAACAGGATAGCCGGTCTTTTTTTCTTTATAATGATGTGCCTCTTCAAGCATCATGTCTTTGACCTTCATCAGACGGATCTGAGTCGATCTCTCATTCTCGTCAAGCTTCATGGTAATATACTTGATATTCTCCTGCGCCTGGGGAATAATGACATGCTCCAGCGCATTTACACGACGTCTGGTTTTCTCAATCTCTGACGCCATCAGCTGGCAGGCCTTTTCGGTCTCAGCCAGTTTCAGCATATCCGGCAAAATATCTGCCAGGGATTTTACTGCATCATCCAGATCTCCGGAAGTAAATGCAAAGCCATAGGAATAGATATCATTCTCATCGGCGGTTCTCGTCTTATACTCAAATACCGGGATATCCACACTCATGACATTTTTGCTGGATGTCTCCAGATATACCTCCTGCTTCGGTGCCATCAGTGCGGTATGAAGAGTCTCCTCCGACATACCTGCCTTGGCAATAACGAAGTTTTTATTGGCGGCCTGAATACCTGCTTCCACCTTCTGGCGGAGTGCCATGTTTTCCCGTACCAGATCCAGAAACTGACGCATCAGTTCATCACGTTTGTCTTTCAGAAGCTTGTGCCCCTTGGTCGCTGTCACCAGTTTTTTCTTCTGGCGGGTCAGCTCCATTCGGGTCGGGTTCACCTGTGTAGATGCCACGTGCAGTCACCTCCTACTTTCCGTAGTACTGATCCAGGAACTTGTCATCGATACGTTTCAGCTCGCTTCTCGGCAGGATAGAGAGTAATTTCCATCCGATATTCAGAGTATCTTCGATATCTCTGTCTGCCTGGAATCCCTGAGATACGTATTCTTTCTCAAACTCATCTGCAAATTTTGCATAGATCAGGTCGATATCAGAAAGAGCAGCCTCACCAAGAATGGTCATAAGCTCTTTTGCATCTTTACCTCGCGCATAAGCCGCAAACAACTGGTTCAGTGTATTCGAATGGTCCGCACGGGTCTTGCCCTCACCGATACCTTTATCTTTCAGACGGGACAGGGATGGCAGTACATCGATCGGCGGGTTAATTCCTTTTCTGTAAAGCTCACGGCTTAAGATGATCTGGCCCTCAGTAATGTAACCGGTCAAGTCAGGGATCGGATGCGTCTTATCATCCTCAGGCATGGTCAGAATCGGAATCATGGTAATGGAACCTTCTTTGCCCTTCTGACGTCCTGCACGTTCATACATCTGAGCCAGGTCTGTATACATGTAACCCGGATAACCACGACGTCCCGGAACCTCTTTACGCGCTGCAGAAATCTCACGAAGTGCATCTGCGTAGTTGGTAATATCCGTCAGGATAACCAGAACGTGCATGTCTTTCTCAAATGCCAGGTACTCAGCTGCGGTCAGTGCCATACGCGGAGTTGCGATACGCTCTACTGCCGGGTCATTTGCCAGGTTAATGAACAGAACGGTTCTGTCCAGCGCTCCGGTCTCGCGGAAACTCTCTACGAAGAAGTTGGACTCCTCGAAGGTAATACCCATAGCTGCGAATACTACTGCGAACTTCTCATCCTTTCCTCTTACCTTTGCCTGTCTTGCAATCTGTGCTGCAAGCTGTGCATGCGGAAGACCGGAAGCGGAGAAGATCGGAAGCTTCTGTCCACGAACCAGAGTGTTCAGTCCATCGATTGCAGAAACACCGGTCTGAATGAACTCGTTCGGGTAGCTTCTTGCTGCCGGGTTCATCGGAAGACCGTTGATATCCAGTCTCTTATCCGGAAGAATTTCAGGACCACCATCGATAGGACGACCCATACCATCGAAGACACGGCCAAGCATATCTTCAGATGCACCCAGCTCCATACTTCTTCCAAGAAAACGTACCTTACTGTTAGAAAGGTTGATACCGGTAGAGCTCTCGAAAAGCTGTACCATAGCATCCGTACCATTTACCTCAAGCACCTTACAACGGCGGGTTTCTCCGTTTGCAAGCTCGATCTCTCCAAGCTCGTCATACGTAACTCCTTCTACGCCCTGCACCAGCATCAGCGGTCCGGCTACTTCCTGTATTGTTCTATATTCCTTAGGCATTTAGAAGTCCTCCTTTCCGCACACATCTGCAATCTGGGCGTCCAGAGTATCCAGAATCTTCTGGTATTCGGTATCCAGATTTTCTTCCAGTGTATATTTATAACGTCCGATCTGCTCACGTACCGGCATCTTAATCAGTCCCTGTACGCCTGCACCATTTTTCAATGCTTCTACGGATTTATCATAGTAAGCAAGTACCAGTCTCATCATGAGCAGCTGTTTCTTCAGAGAAGTGTAGGTATCTACTTCATGGAAAGAGTTCTGATGCAGGAAGTCCTCACGAATAGAACGTGCTGCTTCCATCTTCAGACGATCTGGAGCAGACAATGCATCCATACCTACCATCTGTACGATCTCATTGAGCTGTGCCTCATCCTGAAGCAGAGACATCATTTCCTGACGTCCGCTCATCCAGTCATCTGCCACATTCTTGGTGAACCAGCCGGAGATATTGTCCAGATACAGGGAGTAACTGGTCAGCCAGTTGATTGCCGGGAAGTGACGTTTGTAAGCCAATGCAGAATCCAGTCCCCAGAATACCTTAACGATACGCAGGGTTGCCTGGGATACCGGCTCGGAAATATCACCACCTGGCGGAGATACTGCTCCGATAACAGACAGTGCACCTTCTCTTCCGTCTTTACCAAGGTTGACAACATGTCCGGCTCTCTCATAGAACTGTGCCAGACGGGAACCTAAGTATGCCGGGTAACCTTCCTCACCAGGCATTTCCTCCAGACGTCCGGACATCTCACGAAGAGCCTCTGCCCAACGGGAAGTAGAGTCTGCCATCAATGCTACAGAATAACCCATATCACGGAAATACTCCGCAATCGTAATACCGGTATAAATAGATGCCTCACGTGCAGCAACCGGCATATCGGATGTATTGGCAATCAGAACAGTACGCTCCATCAGAGATTTTCCGGTCTTCGGATCCTTCAGCTCCGGAAACTCGTTCAGAACGTCGGTCATCTCATTTCCACGCTCACCGCATCCGATGTAAACTACGATGTCTGCCTCTGCCCATTTTGCAAGCTGATGCTGGATAACGGTCTTACCTGAACCGAAGGGGCCCGGTACGGCTGCAACACCACCCTTTGCAATCGGGAAGAACATATCAACAACTCGCTGACCGGTTACCAGCGGCATGGTCGGCGGAAGTTTTTTCTTGTATGGACGACCTTTACGAACCGGCCATTTCTGCATCAGGAATACATCTTTATCACCATCTTTTGTGGAAACAACTGCTACCACTTCTTCTACGGTAAACTCTCCTGCTTTAATCTCTTTGATCGTTCCCTCGATTCCGTAAGGAACCATAATTCTCTGCTCAACAACCTCGGTCTCCTGAACGGTACCGATGATGTCTCCTGCTTCTACCTCGTCACCCACTTTTGCAGTCGGAACAAAGTTCCATTTTTTATCACGTTTCAGAGACGGAACTTCCACACCACGTTTCAGGTTGTTTCCGCACACTTTCATGATATCGTCCAGCGGACGCTGAATACCATCATAAATACTGGTAATCAGACCCGGTCCAAGTTCTACGGACAGCGGCATCTCAGTTGACTCTACCGGCTCACCCGGTCCAAGGCCTGCTGTCTCCTCATATACCTGAATAGATGCCTGATCACCGTGCATCTCGATGATCTCACCAATCAGACGCTGCTCACTTACACGAACTACGTCGTACATGTTGGCATCGCGCATTCCCTCGGCAATAACCAGAGGTCCTGCTACTTTCTTTATCGTGCCTTTACTCATTGAAAGAATTCACCTGCTTTCTAATCATTTCCGAACAGTATGTCCGAACCGACTGCCTGTTCTACCGACTTCTTCACGCCTGTAATTCCAGCACCCGTATTGCCGGACACACCCGGAATCTGGATAATGGCCGGAAGAACCTGCTCCCGATATCTGGCTATCTCATGAGGAATCTGTGCTGCCAGTGCCTCCGTAATATAGATCACGGCATAATCACCGGATGCCAGTCTTCTTAACTCCTCTTCTCCTTCCTGGATGTCGGATACGGGATGAATGTCCAGGCCCAGCGAAGCGAATCCATAGATGCTGTCGTATGCGCCCATAACTGCGATCTTATACATACATCTCCCTTACCCTTTCCCGGATAGAATCATCTGATAAGCCGTTCTGCTTACAGGTAAGAATGATTCTCACCGTTTTGATTTCATTCTGTCTTGCGATTACATACGCAACCAACGGACCTACAGAAAACGGATTCGTCTTCTGCGGTTTGATGGTCTCGATAATCCTGTTATCACACCACCGTTCAAATGCAGATGGTGATTCTTTGATGGCCTCTGCCGCCTCTGCGTATCCTGCCCCGATTAAGTATTCCATAACGGAATCCATTCCGGCAAGAGCCGCATGGGCCAGACGCTCTACATTCAGAGTCTTGCAGGGAGCCATGGCTCTCTTCATAAATTCCAGTGACTTTCCGGTCTTACAGCAGCGGACTGCAATCTTGATGTTGGCAACAGCAACCGTAGACTCCGCATAGTCGCGGATAATGGCTGCCTTGGAACGGTTTCCCGCCTCCAGAATTGCCTCCAGCGCTGCACGGTCAATAATCACGTCGCAGAGCTGTCCGTCTCCGGAGTGGAGCAGTGTATCCACCGCCTCACGTGCCGCTTCTCTCATATTTTCCGGAAGTGCCTGAAAATCCTTTTCCCTGACGATTCGTATCATCTCGTCCTTCGAAATCGGCGTTCCCTCAAAGTAAATATTGGCACCACTTCTGCCGGTACATACTTCCTTCACTGCCGCTTTCAGATTGTGGAACCAGTTCGGATAGGACAGAACGTCGAACACGTTCATATCCACCTGCATTTCCCCGATGGTTTCCCAGATCTTCTCCTGCTCTCTGGTCAGAATCGCATCTGCATCCATAGCAGTGTCCACACCGCCCCAGCCATGCTCACTCAGAAAACGGAGACAGCTCTCCATATCTTTGCATGCAATCAGCTGCTCAATGGTGGAAGAAGAAAACAGGGATACCTCCAAAGCACGGATTCGCGCAACCGCATAGGTATACTTTGTGTCAGACAATGATAACCCTCCTTCTATGGCGAATCTGCTTTTTTATAAAAATAAAATCTCGTTTACTTTGTCCTGCAGCTGATCTTTTTTCACATCAAACAGAGCTTTCAACGTACAGTTTTCTTCCACGCCGCCATATACCAGCACAAATCCATCCGGAATTGCCTTCGGCTCTTTCTTCAACACCAGCTTACCGCCTTTGGCTTCTGCTGCTGCCTTGATCTTCTGTTCAAAATCAGCCGGCATGCGTGCAAGATCTGCTTCTGAGAAATAAATCTCTCCGCTCTCTGCAAGCACATACGTATTTAATAGTTTTTCCATGGTCAGGAAATAGCTCTTGGTATCCTCATTTTTCAGAGTCTCATAAGCTTTTCCAATGACCTCCGCGATAATTTCCTGCTTGGTCTGCAGCAGTGCGGTTTTTCGCTTCTGCTCTGCTGCGGAATGAGCACGTCCATCCTGATTTGCTTTCTCTGCTGCCGCTTTTTCTAAAGCTTCCTGCTCCATGACTTTGCATGCAGCCTGTGCATCCGCCAGGATCTGCTCTGCCTCTTTGTTGGCAGCGTCCAGTCTTTCTTTCGCGGAGGCTTCGGCTTCTTCCTGAATCTGGCTTGTAATTTTGTCCAATCCGGTCATTCTAAAGCTTCCCTCCTTACATTCCTATGGTTTCTTATACAGTCGGAAGTGCAAGGATAGAAATCAGCAGAGCCAGAATTGCGTAGGTCTCAACCATTGCCGGGAACAGCATTGCTTTACCAAACTGATCCGGTTTCTTTGCTACGATTCCGATAGATGCAACTGCAGTTTTACCCTGATGCATTGCAGATACAAGACCAACGATTCCAATCGGAAGGCATGCTGCCATAACCATCAGTCCGGTTGCAACAGAAAGTTCTGCGGAACCTGCGCCCAGAAGACCATATCTGGAAAGTGCAACGAATGCTACCAGCAGACCGTAAATACCCTGGGTACCCGGAAGCAGCTGAATAACCAGAACCTTAGCAAATTTACTCGGATCCTCTGTTACAACGCCTGCTGCTGCCTGACCTGCAACACCTACACCATATGCAGAACCGCATCCTGCCAGAATAACTGCCAGTGCTGCTCCGATTAACGCCCATCCATTACCAGTAATACTGCTTAACATAATTATTTCTCCTCCTTGAGATCTACATATTTTGTTTTAAGTTTGAAAGGCTCGAACGGTTTTCCGCCGCCTTCATAAAATTTTCCAAAGAACTCCACGTACTGGAGTCGGCAGGTATGCACATAGGCACCCAGAAGGTTAATTGCCATATTAAAGACATGGCCAATCACAAATACTATGATAAAGAGAATGACTCCTCCGATACTCTTTCCGCCCATGCTTCCCATCTGGTTGACTACAGAAGCAATAACTCCGGTTGCAAGACCGAGGGCCAGCAGACGGGAGTAAGAAAGGACATCACTTAACCATCCGGTAATGTTGTAGAGATCGTATGCTCCAAGTGCAATCCGAAGAGCCGGATTCTTGCTGGATCTTCCAGAGAAGAGAACGATTCCTACTGCTCCTAAAATTGCACTCCATTTTGCCGCTGCATTCAGCGCTGCCGGGAATACAATCTGTTTGCCTGCAATGCCTGCAAACATGCTGGACGGAATCAGAAGTCCGATCAGTCCTAAGAGAAGCATGTACCAGAAAATAACATCACATACAAAATCCATGTACTTATGATCTCTGATGTACATATATCCCTTCAGTGCCAGTCCGGTAAACAGATGAATCACACCGAACAGCATGGAATAAAGAAGCATTCTCATCGGCTCATTCAGCGGTACAAACCACAGTGCCGGAATGGAAATCTTATGTCCAAAGAAGGTCTCCGATATGACATCCAGTGCGTCTCCGAAATAACCGCCGAACAGCACTCCCCAGAACAATGTGGAGAGTCCACACCAGAAGAACAGCTGAACGGATTTCCGCAGGTTTGTTTCCATGCGTGGGAATTTCAGAAGTACAATGCCGCAGGCCAGGGATACAATCAATCCGTATGCTGCATCGGACAACATGAGTCCAAACAAAAATACATAAAAAATAGATGTAAAGAAGGTGGGGTCTATTTCCCCTTTTGCCGGCAGTCCAAAGGATGCCAAAACACCTTCCACCGATTCAGAGAACCGATTATTGTGAAGAAGTACCGGAGGCTCTTCTTCCTCTTTGATTCCTTCTGTCTCTGCCGCTGCACCATAGTGCTCGGACAGTTCTTTTACAATGGCGTCTGCCTTGGCGGCAGGAACATAACCACTGATGGCAAATGTACTTGCTGTCTGCGGGATTTCTCCCAGAATCCGATATTTTTCTGCTCTTGTCCGATAATAATCGGAGATGAGCTCCAGATCCTGACGGCTGACGGCACATTCTGCCAGTTCGCTTTCCAGCTGCTTTACCTGCTCCTGTGCTTTCGCAATCTCTGCTTCCAGATCCTTTTTATACTCTTCCGGAATCTTCTGCACAGGTGATGACGGTTTTGAAAATCCTCCTGTCCGGAGTACCTCTTCTACCTTTCCTGCATCCTGTTTCATACAGATCACTGCCAAATAGGTAAAATCTTTGTCTGTGGAGATAAGCTCCACATCTACCGCTTCTACATCCGGCACTGCACCGGCCAGCAGATTTAAGATGCTCTGCTGATCCTGGGGATTCGGCATGGTTCCTATCAGTACTGCAGTCTTCTGAGTCCCTGTATAGCTCACCGGAACTGTCAGTGACAGCCATGGAGCAAGTGCCTCCACCTGGTTCTGTACTTTCAGAACCGCTGCTTTGCTCTCTGCAATCTGCTTGTCCAGCGTAACGATTCTGGAAGCAGTTGCCATATACTGATCCTGATTTTCAGCTGCTTTCTCAAACAGTTCTTTCTCGACCAGCGGCTTGCCTGCCAGGGAATCCAGCATGCCTTTTTTCTCCGGAACATAAGTGTTCAGGATTGCCAGTGCCTGGTCTGCTGTCTGAGCCCGTCTCTCGAACAATGCTCTGGAGCTTGCTACATCCTGTTTTTCACCCAGGTTGTCATCCTCCAGCTGGATATCGATCTCCATGGCTCCCAGTTCCTGCAGACGTTCCAGGATCGCTTTCCGATTCTTCTTCAATGCACAGATATTGATCCGCTGCATCTGCACGATTGCCATATCCACATCCCTCCTTTTCTCTTTTTTCAGTCTACACCAATGATGTAATGACGGCCTCTAGGGCCTCTTCGCGCTTCGGTTCCACCAGCTGTCTCAAAGCATCCGCTTCCTTCTGTGCCTGTTCCTCTGCCTCTGCAAGCTTCGCCTCACTGGCTTTGTGTGCTGCTTCCTCAGCTTCCTGGCTTCCGGAGCGGATCTTAGAAGCGGTTTCTTCCTTCATGGCCTTTGCTTTTGCCTTGGCTTCTTCCACAATGGAAGCTGCTTTCGCATCTGCCTCCTCAATCAGAATTCCTGCTTTCTTTTCCGCTTCTTTCACTGATTTTAAAGCGTCCTCAAGCATTCTCTCACCACCTTATTTTTCAGATTTTTTAGCAAATTCTTAACCATTTCATATTATTGTAGCACAGCATTTGTGTGTTTTCAACAAAAATCCGGCGTCTCGTTAAATTATTGACAAGTATTTACAATTTGTCATTTTCGTTCTTTCCTATTAAAAATGGCCGCCGCAGAAAGCGGCAGCCGTGTTTTACACCCTCAGCCGAATCTCTCTTCCGCTCATCTGATAGGGAGTCATTTTGACACCGGCCGACTTTAACATTCTGCGGGATGCCAGGTTCGTAGGCGTGCCGTTATATTTATCATCCGCATAGACCAGTTCTTCAATTCCGGCCTGAATGATTGCCTTGGCACACTCATTGCATGGGAACAATGTCACATAAAGTTTGGTCCCGTCCAGACTTCCGCCCCGATAATTCAGTATGGCGTTCAATTCGCTGTGTGTTACATATGCATATTTACTATCGTAGACGTCTCCGTCCCGGTTCCATGGATACTCATCATCATCGCATCCCTTTGGAAATCCATTATACCCCATGGAGAGAATTTTATTCTCTTTGCTGACAATGCATGCACCGACCTGCGTATTGGGGTCCTTGGAACGCATGGCAGACAGTTGGGCGATCCCCATAAAGTACTCGTCCCATGAAATATAATCCTTGCGCTTTTCGCTCATGATACCTCCTACTTGGTACCGAAGATACGGTCTCCCGCATCACCCAGACCAGGTACAATATATCCGTTCTCATTCAAATGATCATCCAGCGCACCCACATACAGGTCTACATCCGGATGTTCTTTCTGCATTCTCTCAATTCCCTGGGGAGCCGCCACGATGCACATAAAGCGGATCTTCTTTACCCCTTTGTTCTTCAGCATAGTGATAGCTGCTGTTGCAGAACCGCCGGTTGCCAGCATCGGGTCTACGACGAATACTTCACGCTCTGCGCAGTCCTTTGGAAGTTTGCAGTAATATTCTACCGGCTCCAGTGTCTCTTCATTTCTGTAAAGACCAATATGACCTACTTTGGCTGCCGGGATCATGGAAAGCATTCCGTCTACCATCCCCAGTCCTGCACGGAGAATCGGAACCACAGCCAGTTTCTTTCCTGCCAGCTCTTTCGCTGTCATCTTGCTGATCGGTGTTTCGATCTCTACATCTGTCAGTTTCAGATCTCTGGTTGCCTCATAGCACATCAGCATGGCAATCTCACTGATCAGCTGACGGAAATCTTTGGAACCTGTTTCCTGACGACGGATAATTCCAATTTTGTGCTGAATTAACGGGTGATCCATAATCATTACTTTTGACATCTCTTTTGTCCTCCTATATTCTGTCAGAAACATCAACTCTCTGGTGTCCTGCAGCTTTCAACAAACGGTTCATAATGGCCTCTCCAAGTCCCGGTGCCTGGAAAGATTCTGAGTAGATGGCATCAACGCCATCCTCATCAAATTCGCGAAGCACTGCAAACAAATGGCTTGCAATGGACAGTTCGCTTTTACGGGAACCAATGCATTTCACATCTCCTGCCGGATAACGGTCTTTGGTCTCCTCCGTACAGATAATTCCCACTTTTCCTGCTGCCGCTTTCTCATTAATGTAAGCGACAACTTTCTCTACCGGACCTTCCACAATCTTCAGATCTGCTTTTGGCGCATAATGACGGTATTTCATACCCGGTGCTTTAGGATGAATGTTGGAATCACTGGAAATCAGTCCCTTATCCATCTTCGCTTCCCCAAGAACAGCCTGTACCATTTCCAGGGAAATATACCCCGGTCTTAAGATCGTCGGCACTTCCTCTGTCAGGTCCACAATAGTGGATTCCAGTCCAATCGTCACAGCACCCCCATCCAGAATCATGGGAATCTTTCCCTGCAGATCTTCATATACATGCTGTGCTGTCGTCGGACTTGGTCTTCCTGATGTATTGGCGCTGGGCGCTGCCACATAGCCGCCGCCCTGCCGGATCAGTTCCAGTGCAATAGTATCTGAGGGCATCCGAATTGCTACCGTATCGAGGCCTCCTGTCGTTCCGTGGGGAACTGCATCACTTTTATCCATGATCATAGTAAGGGGGCCCGGCCAGAATGCTTCAGCCAGCTTCCGTGCAGATTCCGGTACGTATTTTACAATCTTGTCCAGGTGCTCCATATCTGCAATGTGGACAATCAGCGGATTGTCAGACGGACGTCCCTTCGCCTCATAGATTCTATGAGCCGCAGTCTCATCCAGCGCATCTCCACCCAGACCATAGACGGTCTCCGTGGGGAATGCCACCAGTCCTCCTTTTTTCAGGATTTCTCCGGCCCGCTTCATTTCCCTCAGGTCCATGTCCTCCCTGTCTATTTTTATCATCTCTGTTTTCAATATTTCTCACCTTGCTTCTTTTCTCTCTAAGTATCCTTTCCCAGTGTAGCATTCCAGAGAAAAAAAAGCAATCTTCCCATTGCTCCTTTAAAAACTATTTGTTACAATAAGATCGTCATGGATCTCACAACTGATCCTTATGAAAGGGGAGTTCTATTATGTTAAAACAAGTATCCATATACGCGGAGAACAAGAAAGGTACCATTCAGAATATCACCGGTCTTTTGGCAGAAAAGAATATCAACATTCTCGGTTCTGTTATCAATGACGGTGCTGAATATGGCATTATCCGCATGGTCGTATCTGATCCGGAAACTGCTGCAGAAACCCTTACTAAAGCAGGTTATTTGTGTAAGCTTATTGATGTTCTTGGCGTAGAAGTAGAAGACAAGGTTGGTAATCTGCATGAGCTGTTAAAAGCGCTTTATGAGAGCAATGTAAATGCCACTTATATTTATCTGTCCTTTAACCGTGAATCCGGGAAACCAATTATGGTATTCCACACGGAAGATATTACAGAAGTAGAATCCTGTCTGAAATCCAAAGGATTCGCTCTGCTGTAATCAGGATCATCACGGAATTATATTGCAAAGCACCCGCTGCAGGCGGAGAAGCCTGCCAGCGGGATTTTTATTTATTTTCCATATTCAGATAGCGCTGCACTCCAAGTGCCACCGCCCATGCAATCTGCGACTGATAACTCTCCTCCTGCAGAAGCTTTGCCTCTGCCCAGTTCGATAAAAAACCGCATTCCACAATCACCACCGGTGCACTGGTTCTTTTCAACAAATAATAACTTTCATTCGATTTTGCCTGCCTCCGGTTTTGTGGATCCACATAAGATATCAATTTTTCCTGAATGTCTTCCGCCAGCTCTTTTGCCTCCACGGAATTTTTATAATAGAACACCTGCGCCCCTTTCACGGGTTCTTCATGATAGCTGTTCTGATGAATACTGATCACACAGTCCGGATTCATCCCATTAATCAGTTCACACCGATTTTTCAGATCCTGCACTTTTTTATTGGAAGAATGTTCCTCATAAAGTCCCTGATCCTCTTCTCTGGTCATTCGCACTTCCAGGTCCTGCTGTTCTAAGAACACCTTCAGTTTTTTCGCAATCTGCAGATTAATCTCTTTTTCTTTGGAACCATCCACTCCAATTTTTCCCGGGTCGTTTCCACCATGCCCTGCATCCACAATCACCAGCCGTTTTCCCGCCTGCCCGGTAACTGCCCTGCCTGCCACAGGAAGAAATCCCCGTTCTGTCAGTGCCACCGCCCATAAAAGGACCAGCACGGACATGAATAATTCCCATTTTCGTTTTTCCAATTCAAAAACCGCCGCATACGCTCTCTGTAGAGTATATGCGGCGGTTTGTCTGCTAATTCACGTACTTCAAAATTACATCCCAGATGGAAGGTCTTTCATAGCCAAGTCTCCAGGAAGCCACTCCTGCAAGCTCATACTGCTTAATCAGTTTCATTTTTTCTTCAATGGAAGTCTCTTCTTCCATCCACATCTGATAGGTCGCTCCATCATATTCAATTTCTACATAATACTGCTTTGTCGTATCGTCCCATACGGGTTCTGCATTATTATTTTTCACCTTCTGATCGGCATCATTCATGCCCAGGGCTTCGCTGGTCACAGTTCCATCTGCATCCGTCTTCCAGAAACGGGTATAGAAGGGGATGGCGTTGATGACCTTCTCCTTCGGCACTTCACTTAACGTCTTTTCAATGCCCTGCTGCACATAACCAATCGAAGCCACGGATCCCGCCTCTTCCGAACCGGCATAGTGCTCATCATATCCCATAATTACCACATAATCTGCAAAGACGCCCTGCTCTGCCCGGTCATAGTGATCTGAAGATGCAGTCGGTACATAATTATCTACCGACAGAATAATTCCGTTAATCCGGCACATAATGGAAAGCTCCCGGATGAACTCAATATAAGCTTTGGCGCAATCCTGGGTAATCAGCTCGAAATCTACATTAATACCATCCAGACCATACTGGATTGCCGCGGCAATCAGCTGATTCACCAGCCGCTGACGGCTGGATGTCTTGGAAAGCGTCTCATAGGTACTGACCCCTTCCTTAAAATTGTCCACCAATCCCCATACTTCCAATCCCTGCTGATGGGCATAGGTTACATAAGCCTGACTGGCCAGAGATGAAATGTTTCCATCCGTATCCGCAATAGAAAACCAGGTGGGAGAAATAGTCGTCAGTCCCTTGGTATCTGCAATCTTATTGAGCAGATAATTATTGGCTTCCATGTTGGTCACCTGATGCCAGGTCATGTTGATGGTGTAATCCTTCGAAATGCTGGTATATTCCGGCTCCTCAAAATCCGGTGCCGTTACTGTTTCCTGCGTTACCGAGGAAATCCGATTGTTCTTCACATAGCCGATAAATCCATCTTTCGTCAGTACTTTGGTCCAGTCACCAACGTCTTCCGGTTCTTCAAGCACATACATCACGGTTCCCTTGTCCACATTTGTCAGAATCGGACTCTTGATACCCGCTTTCCAGCGTACAGCTGCCTTCTTCTGTGCCGTTACCACATCTTTATTTCCAAACTCTGTGGTAATCCGTACGCGATTGGGTTCTTCACTGTACTCATAGATAAAATTCGTATAATTCAGGAGAAAATCTGCAGCCACATAGGCATCACTTCCGTCGGTCCGCAGAATCACATATCCGGCATCCTGACTGCTCTTTGCCACGGTATAGGAACTTTCTCCCACTGCAGCACTCACTAATTCTTTGGGAAGCGCATAGAGATACTGATTTTCTTTTTCATCCCAGTAAAAACGGGAATCAATATACTCATAGACCGTCTCCACATGAAGGTATACTTTTCCGTCAATGAGTCTGGCCATATCTCCTACCATCTCATTATTAATCACCACTGCCATGTCCTGGTCACCGGACAGTCCGAAATACTCCTTCAGATCTGCCATTTCCTTGGACGGCGAATATTTTTCATACAAAAGTTTTCCTGCAAAAAATCCTCCTATCAGGAAAAACAGCAGCAACGCCGCCAATATCGGAACAGCCTTTGGATTCAGTTTTTTTCTTCTTCTGGGTCTCCGACGAGGTGCATTTCCCCGTTCTCTTAGGTCTTCTCTCTGCATGAATCTCCTCCTGCCAGATTTCTCTTACATGTATTACAAAATAACACGTCCGGAAACGGTATATGATTTTTCTCACCGTTCCCGCTTCTACGTGTTATTGTACCACAAAGCCGGCTTTCCCACCACTAGAAATCTTCAGGACACAAAAAGGCTTTTTCCTTTTTTATTTATTTTCTGTCCGGGATTTCCGACCTTGCTCTTTCCCCCGCGGTATGTTGGTTTCCAAAAAAGAAATGCAGCGTGATATATTATTGTCCCCCATACCGCACATACATACCCCCTTCCAAATCAATTAACAACTGGATTTATTTCACAGAACCGTGAAAAGAATCAGATAAATAGACTTACATTTTCATTATACAGATACTTTTCTGTTTTGCAAGGGTATTTCATAAAAATTTCAGAAATTTTTCCTTCATTTCACTGCCTGTCACGCTTTACATATTTCTGATTTTTGTTTATACTATATAAAACTATAAATTCGCAGGTAGTGATTGTATGAAAATTGAAAAAATCAATGAAAATAAGATTCGCTGCATCCTGACGCGTGACGACTTGGAAGTCCGCCATATCAAGATCAGTGAGATTGCCTACGGATCCGAGAAAGCCCGTTCTCTTTTCAGAGATATGATGGAGCAGGCTTCACACCAGTTTGGTTTTGAAGCGGATAACATTCCGCTTATGATCGAAGCGATTCCCATGCCCAATGAGTGCATTATCTTAGATATTACCAAAGTGGCGGATCCGGAAGAGTTGGATACCAGATTTTCCAGATTCTCTCAGGGTTCCGGTGATCAGTCAGAGGATTCCCCACGGGAGTTTCTGCCCGACGGTGCAGATGAGGTTCTAGATCTGTTCCAGAAGCTTCTGGAACACCGGTTAAAAAACGCTCCCAAAGAGAGCAGGGAAAAACAGGCTGAAGAACTGGCCAGTGAGCTTGACATGTGTAAACTCTATACTTTCGTACGGATGGAGCAGCTTTTATCTGTCTCCCATGTGCTGAAAGATATTTACAGAGGGGCTAATCGTCTTTACAAAAACCCAGATACTCAGGAGTACTGTCTGGTCATTACAAAATCTTCCCACAAACCGGAAGAATTTAACAAGATCTGCAATATTCTCTCCGAGTATGGCACCAGCGGTAAGTACACCCCCGCAGCTGAAGCCTACATGTTGGAGCATTTCACAGTAATTCTTGGTGAACAGGCACTGCAGAAGCTTGCTTCTATCTAACTAATTTTGCAAATGAAAACGCACAAAAAAAGAGGATGTCCACATACGGGATATCCTCTTTCCTGTTTCTGTTAATTACTCTTCGCCAAGGAAGTTGTTCAGTCTTGCTACAAGTACATCCGGATCCAGTCCGTGTACCAGTGCAGCCTCCTCAAGGCTCTCTGCCTGTGCGGACGGGCAGCCGATGCAGTGCATTCCCTCTCTCATAAGAATCGGGATAATATTCTGATCTATCTTCACCAGATCTGCAATAATCATGTCTTTGGAAATCTTAGCCATTTTGGTTACCTCCTGAGTTTACAATCTGGTTGTTATTATATCCCTATTTACTTGCAAAATCAAGGGATTATGGTATATAATATTTTTGATTCGGCAGGCAAATCCTGCCCGTCACAATTTCATAAGGTGGAGGGATGTATATGGATACGAAGCGCTATATTATCTCTGACGCAGCAAAAATGGTAGATGTGGAAGCTCATGTGCTCCGCTACTGGGAAGATGAACTGGAACTGCCAATTGCACGCAACGAGATGGGTCACCGCTACTATACAGAAGATAACATCCGCATGTTTCATCACATTAAGGAGCTAAAGGAACAGGGCTATCAGTTAAAAGCCATTAAGACACTTCTTCCTGAGATGGAACAGGGAAAAATACCACCGGCAATTGTCAAACCACCGGAACCACCGATGAATGCCAGGATGGAGCAATTCCAGTATATTCTTGGAAAGGTTGTCTCCCAGGCATTGCGTGAGACACAACAGGAGATGGGGAAAGAACTAAGCCACCAGGTTTCCACACAGGTTGTCAAAGAAATGGACTACCTCTTCCGCATTCAGGAAGAAAAGGCAGAAACCCATTACAAAAAACTGGACGAGCAGATCCGTGCCTGCCAGAAGAACAACAAAGCATTTTCTCTTGGACGCCCGAAAGAGAAAAAAGTCAAAGAGCCAAAGATAAAAGAAGTCAAAGCAAAAGAGCCGCACAAAAAATGGTTTTTTAATGCGCGCCCCGTAAATGAATCAAAATAGAGCACAAAAAATGGTATCTGTATTCTCATACAGATACCATTTTTAATTTCCTGATTAATTACTCAGCGGAGATAGCGCCGGTCGGGCACTCTGCCTCACAGGTACCGCACTCAAGGCAAGCATCTGCGTCGATTACATATTTTCCGTCTCCTTCAGAAATAGCCTCTGCCGGACAGACTGCTGCGCAGGAACCGCAAGCTACACACTCGTCAGAAATAACGTATGCCATAATACAAATCCTCCTTGTATAATTTTAATCTACCTGATTCTCAGGCTTCTGCCACTTATTTTAATATAAAAAGCTTCATTATACAAGTGGAAAATTACATTATTCCCCGCTCCGATCCATGTCACTGAATTTTGTCAGTTCCGGAATCCAGAGAAGATTTACTGTACCAATCGGGCCGTTACGCTGTTTGGCTATAATAACTTCTGCCACTCTCTGTTCCGCTTCCGATAGGTCTCTGTTGTAGTAACCTTCCCTGTAAAGGAACATCACCACGTCCGCATCCTGCTCGATTGCTCCGGACTCACGAAGATCCGAAAGCATCGGCCGATGATCCGGACGCTGCTCAACTGCACGGCTCAGCTGAGACAAGGCAATAACCGGCACGTTCAGTTCACGGGCCAGCGCCTTTAGTCCACGGGAAATATCCGAGATTTCCTGCTGTCTGGAGGCACTGCTGTTATTGGAGCTTCCACTCATCAACTGCAGGTAGTCTATGATAACTATCTGGATATCGTGCTCCATTTTTAGCTTTCTACACTTTGACCGCATAGCGGATAAGGTAATACCTGGAGTATCATCAATAAAAAGTTTGGAATTGGCAATATTGGCAGAACCTTCCACCAAATTCATCCATTCTTCATCGTTCAGGCGCCCGGTTCGGATCTTCTGAGCATCTACATGAGATTCCAGAGACAACATACGGTTGACTAACTGTTCCTTGGACATCTCGAGGCTGAAGATTGCTACCGCATTGCCCTTCTTAAATGCCATATGCTGGGCCAGGTTCAGAACAAACGCCGTCTTTCCCATGGAGGGACGAGCTGCGATCAATACTAGATCCGAAGGCTGCAGCCCGGATGTCTTGTAATCAAGATCCATAAATCCAGTCTCCAGACCGGTGACACGTCCCCTTGCCTTGGACGCTGCATCAATCTTCTTCATGACATTGATGACCACTTGGCGAATGGGTACGAAATCCCCGCCCCCACCACGCTGGGCCAGGTCAAAAATCCGCTTCTCCGCATCTGCCAATGTGTCTTCCAGCTTTGCAGATCCGGCATAGGTGCTGTTAGCAATCTCTTCGTTAATACGAATCAGCCTTCTGGCTACGGACTTCTCCGCAACGATCTCCGCATAATATTTAATATTGGCAGAAGTCAGAGCCCGATCCATCCACCTTAAAATCTGTTCGATGCCGCAGGCTTCTTCCGGGAGTCCTTTTTCTAACAGACGGGTATGAAGAATGACCGGTTCCACCGGTTTTCCCTCATTATAAAGTTCTACCATGGTGTCATACACCATACCCATCTGTTTCTGATAGAAATCTTCACCAGTAATAATCTCGGAAGCAATCATAATCGCTTCGTTGTCAATGAGCATTGCACCAATGACGGAACTTTCTGCTTCTTCATCATGGGGCATCACCCGTTTTATGAGCGCTTCCTCCATTTGTCTTCGTCTCTCCTTACGCTTCTTTTACAATTACTTTCAGTTCTGCAGTCACCTGCGGATGTAATTTTACTGCTACACTGGTAGTTCCAACTGTTTTGATCGGGTTCGGGAGTACCAGTTTCTTCTTGTCCAGATCCATATTCAGCTGCTCCTTGGCTGCCTGGGCAATTTCCTTGGAAGATACAGCTCCAAAGAGTTTTCCGCCTTCACCAACTTTCAACTCCAAAACCACTTCTGCCTTTGCAATCTCTGCTGCAAACAGCTTTGCTTCCTCCAGACGCTGTGCAGCCATTTTATCCTCATGGGCTTTCTGCAGCTTCAGGTCATTCATATTTTTCGCAGTTGCCTCTATTCCTTTTTTCTTGGAAATAATAAAATTTCTTGCATAACCGTCACTGACATCTACCATCTGACCTTTTTTTCCAAGGGACTTTACATCCTCTAACAAAATTACTTTCATCTTTATAATTCTCCTTCCTCAAACATCTGATCCAATGTCTCCCGAATCAGCTTCATTGCTTCCTCCATGGAGCATTCCAGCTGTACACCTGCCATATTCAGGTGACCGCCGCCGCCCAGCTTCTCCATAATGATCTGCACATTGACTTCATCAATGGAACGGGCACTTACATAAATTCTTCCATTGTATTCTGTCAATACAATCGAAGCTTTTACACCTATAATATTCAACAGCTCATTTGCGGCCTGTGCCCCCACAATCGTCGGGCTCTCCAGTCCCTTGCTTGGGCAAATTGATAAAGCAAATCCTTTATACACCTCCGCATGGCGAACCGCTTCGGCCCTTGCCTTGTATTCTGCCATATCATTCCGGAACAATTTCCGCACTCTGGTTACATCAGCACCACACCTTCTTAAAAATGCTGCCGCCTCGAATGTCCTGACACCGGTTTTTCGCATATAATTGTCCGTGTCAATCATGATACCTGCATAAATACAGTCCGCCTCTCCGCCTTTCAGCCGAACATTATCTGCAAAATACTGCAGAATCTCTGCAACCATCTCACAGGCAGATGACGCATTCGTTTCAATATAAGATAAGACTGCAGGATTAATAATCTCACTTCCTCTCCGATGATGATCAAAAACAACTACCGTAGGAGTCATCCTGAGAATTTCTTCACATTCCGTATAGCTTGGTCTGTTTGTGTCCACGACAACTACTACCGTATTACGATCCACAAGTTCTCTTGCCTGACTGCTTCCAATCACAATCCCCTGTTCTTCGCTGTTCGCTTCCTCAAACACTTCCAGAAGGGGCCGTACCGAAGTTGTCACATCGTTCACCACGATATATGCTTTTTTGTTTAATGTTTTTGCCGCACGGTAAATACCAACTGCAGCGCCAAAAGAATCCACATCTGTCATCTTATGGCCCATGACAACCACTTTATCTTTTGTTTCTACCAGTTCCCTGAATGCCTGCGCTTTGACTCTTGCTTTGACACGGGTATTTTTCTCTACCTGTTGGGTCTTACCACCATAGTAGGTAATCTGATCCTTTGTCTTTACAACTGCCTGATCACCACCTCTGGCAAGGGCCAGATCCATGGCACTGCGGGCATATTCCATACAATCCATATAAGTAGCTCCCTCGGCACCAATACTGATGCTGAGGGTCATGGCCATCTCATTTCCAATGCTGACTGTTTTAATATCCTGCAGCAGATCAAATTTATTTTCCCGGATCTGGTCCAGTGCCTTTTCCTGCATCACTACAAAGAAACGGTCTTTCTCCAGTTTCCGGACAATTCCGTCATAAGCATTAAAATACTTGTTGATTTTCCGTTCAATCAACGCTACCAGCAGGGAGGTACGCACTTCTTCTACATTTTCCAGAGCCTCGTCGTAGTTGTCAATATAAACCAGACCAGCCACCATCCGCTGTTCCCGGTTTTCCCGAATATAACGGTTGATTTCTGTAGTTTCGAATAAATATAGTGCAATCAGGCTGCCCGCGAACTCTTCATCCTCCAGAAGTCCATCCACACCGGCGTCATCTTTCATGTTGATCAGCTTCATTTCCACCCGGAAATCCCGCTCCTCATACTGGATAGCCAATGTTGCCTCCGGATTCTCCTCCACTGGAAGCACGCCCCGGTTCAGCTCCGGGAAAAATGAGTTCACAGCTTTTCCACGCTTGCAGCCTTTGCCGACAATCTTCTGAAACTCTTCATTGGACCAGAGAATCTTTCCATCCTCACCGACCAGCGCGTAAGGAACGGACAATTCCTTCAAAAGCCGTTTCTGAATTTGTCCGTACTGCGTGGCAAAAGAAATCATTTCCTTGTGCACAGCAGGTCTGCTGTACACATAAGCTGCCACTGCAATCGCTGTATAGAGCAACGCCGTCGCGATCGCTGCATAACCCGCATAGGGGTCGATCACATACACAACTACACTCATAATCAGCAGTACCACCGACATATACAGTGGCCACTTTATAAATGCTTTTCGCTTCACATCTTTCTTCATTACACATTCCTTATTTCATTGGTCATTCTGATGATGAATCACTATAACGCTTCTTTCGGTATTATACCATTTCCATGACAGAGGGACAAGAGTTAGCTTTTTCTATATCAAAGCAAAAAAAACAGACGCCGCATAACGCGGCGTCCGAAAAGTTGTTCTTATTCAGCGATGTACGGCATCAGGGAGATATGTCTTGCTCTCTTGATTGCAACCGTCAGCGCTCTCTGATGTTTAGCGCAGTTGCCGGTAATTCTTCTCGGAAGAATCTTACCTCTCTCAGATACGTATCTCTTTAATTTAGCAACATCTTTGTAATCGATCTCGTTATTCTCTTTACCACAGAAAACGCAAACTTTCTTTCTTCTGCGTCCGCCTCTTCTCATCTTCGGAGCGTCGCCTTTTTCATTTTTGGTGTAAGCCATGATGGTTCCTCCTTCTCACAATTCCTATTAAAAATCCGATTGTTAATTAAATGGCAATTCCTCATCGATACCATCCGGAATGTTCATAAAACCATCTCCGGCTGCTCCCATGGGATCCGGTGTTGACGGAGCAGAGGACTGATAGCCACCACCCATACTGCGATTTGCTTCAGAAGCGGCTCTGCTCTCTGCAAACTCCTGCTCTTCCACAACCACATCCGTGGTATATACCTTGTTACCATCTCTGTTCGTATAGGATCCGGTCTGAATGCGTCCACAAATCGTTACACGCATTCCCTGACGAAAATATTTCTCGATAAACTCTGCATTTCTTCCAAATGCTACACATCCGATAAAATCAGCGGTCTGCTGATCACCGTCTCTTCTGGCAAACCTGCGGTCTACTGCAAGAGTAAATCTTGCAACTGCAGTTACGTTCTCACCATTGGAATAACGGACATCCGGATCTCTCGTCAGGCGTCCCATCAAAATTACTTTATTCATTAACAATCACCTCTTATATGCTGTTCTTATGCGTCTTTACGAACACACAGATAGCGGATGACATTGTCCAGAATGCGGACACGTTTCTCGATCTCTGCCGGGCAGGTAGCCGGAGCATCGAACTGAATGAAGTAGTAAAATCCTTCTCTCATCTTCTGGATCTCATATGCAAGTCTCTTCTTTCCTGCATCCTCTACTTCTGTCACAGTACCGCCAAAGCGAGCAATAAGCTCTTTTGCTTTCTCTACGGTTGCTGCTCTCTCGTCATCTTCGATCTTTGCATTCACAACAAGTGCTAATTCATATTTGTTCATGCTTTTCTTCCTCCTTTTGGTCTCTGGCGCAAGCTGATACCTGCGCAAGGATGTCTCTGATTTACAGAGCAATAATATATCACGAGAAATAACTATACCATAAATTTTCAGTGATTTCAAGCATTATTTCCCTATTTCTTCGTCTTTTTTCCGTAATCCTCTGGTGTTTTTCTCCACCAGTTTTCTGGACACCATCACCTGATGTTCGCAGCCCAGACATTTCAGCCGGAAATCTGCTCCCACACGCAGGATCTCCCATTCCTGGCTTCCGCAGGGATGTGGTTTCTTCAGTTTAACAATATCACCTACCTGATAATCCATAACCTTCCTCCTATAACTGACTGAAAATCTCTCCGATAGGTCCCTGAACTAACAGATCCGCCCTGTTATCCATGGGAGTTACCGATTTATTAATAAGTACCAGCTTATTTCCATTATAATAGTCAATAAGCCCCGCCGCAGGATAAACCGTCAGAGAAGTTCCTCCGATAATCAGCACATCTGCCTGGCTGATGGCATGAACCGCTCCGTTAATCGTCGCCTGATCAAGCCCCTCTTCATAAAGCACGACATCCGGTTTGATCAGTCCGCCGCATTTCTCACATCTGGGAATTCCTGTTGATTCCAACATATATCTGGCATCGTAAAATGCCCCACATTTCTGGCAGTAATTCCGATGGACACTTCCATGTAGTTCATAGACCACTTTACTTCCGGCTGCCTGATGAAGCCCGTCGATATTCTGGGTGACAACCGCCTTTAATTTTCCCTGCTGTTCCCATTCTGCCAGCTTCTTATGGGCTGCATTGGGTTTTGCATCAAGGGCCAGCATCTTTGCCCGGTAGAACCGGTAAAATTCCTCTGTATTTCTCTTAAAGAATGTATGACTTAAGATCGTTTCCGGTGGATAGTCATACTGCTGATGGTATAGTCCATCTACACTTCGGAAATCCGGAATGCCGCTCTCCGTAGAAACTCCGGCTCCTCCAAAAAATACGATATTATCACTTTCATTAATCCAGGTTTTTAAAATCTCCAGCTGTTCTGACATCTTTTTCTTCCCTCCTGATTAAAAATAAGTAATCTTAATGTCTTCTTCCTCTAATGTGGCGTTCTCCTCGCAGACGGCAGCCACGTAATCCGGCTCCCGAAATGTAAGCAATCTGCATGAATAGTTCTTTCTATTAATATGGTGACTGATCCGCGGCTGCCCCTCTTCCATATCCACCTGAAATGTTTTCAATGAAGTATAAAAACCGGTTCCGATCGCCTTCAGGAAACTTTCTTTTACCGACCAGTACTGATAAAACAGCCTCTTTCTCTCAGACTCCGATACAGATCCGTAAAACTCCTGTTCCTCTTTGGTCAGTACTTTCCGAATCAGGTTCTCTTTTGGTTCCCGGTCCATCTTCTGCAGATCGATTCCCACTTCCCGGTCTGCCACTGCACAGATCACATAGTCTCCCGAATGAGACCAGTTGACATAAATCTCTGGTTTATCCGTCAGATACGGTTTTCCATGTTCATTCCGGTGATACCGTACCGGAGTCTGCACATCCGTGCATTGTTCCAGGCTTCGGTTCAAAAGCAATTCCGCTGTCCCGTGCTGGTCTCCGTTTTGAATCCTTGTTGCGTAAATATAAATCATTCCGCTTTCCATCCATTTATTTTTCAGTATAACATAATCTTTACTGTTTTACATACATTTTGGCAATAAAAAAACTCCTTGAAATCAAGGAGTTTAGAGAGGCGACAACCAGATTCGAACTGGTGATATAGGTGTTGCAGACCTTTGCCTTACCACTTGGCCATGTCGCCATATTCTTTTAAAAGCTCCCCGAGTAGGGCTCGAACCTACAACACCACGGTTAACAGCCGTGTGCTCTACCATTGAGCTATCGAGGAATACGAAGATATTATACCTTCAAAATCACATACAGTCAATACTTAATTTCATCTTTTCCAAAACCTTACACCTTAAACCTCTTGGTTAAGCCCTCGACCTATTAGTAACAGTCAGCTTCACGCATTACTGCGCTTCCACCTCTGCCCTATCTACCTCGTCGTCTTCA
>NZ_DBLYVB010000024.1:0-26822 GCF_057604405.1 Hominiventricola sp. | reverse complement strand
GTTTATAAGGGATGGGAGCAAATCACAACCGATTTCGCCCCCATTGGGGCATAAAGCAGGGCTGCCGCCCAGCAAAAAATATTTGCTAGTGCGACAGCCCCCTCTTTTCGTATCTCTGTTTTATTCTCCCAGATAAGCTTTCTTCACAGCCTCATCATTCAGAAGGTCGGAAGCTTTTCCTTCTTTTACAATCTTGCCGGTCTCCAGAACATAACCTCTGTCTGCGATGGACAGAGCTTTCTTTGCGTTCTGCTCTACCAGAAGAACGGTGGTTCCGCTGGCGCTGACCTGTTTGATAATGTCGAAAATCTCGTTTACGAAGATCGGGGAGAGACCCATGGAGGGCTCATCCATGAGGATGATCCGTGGCTTGGACATGAGGGCACGTCCCATGGCAAGCATCTGCTGCTCACCTCCGGAGAGAGTTCCTGCCGGCTGGTTTTTACGTTCTTCCAGACGCGGAAAACGCTCATAGATCATCTTCAGTGTATCGTCAATCTCTTTTTTATCTTTTCTTGTATAGGCACCCAGCTTCAGGTTCTGCAGGACACTTAAGGATGGGAATACACGGCGGCCCTCTGGTACCTGTGCCAGTCCGTTTTCTACGATCTTGTGAGCCGGGATCTTTGTGATCTCCTGTCCTTCAAAAGTGATGCTTCCTTTCTTTGGAGCGATCAGTCCGGAAATGGTGTGAAGAATGGTCGTCTTTCCTGCTCCGTTGGCACCGATCAGGGCGATAACCTCTCCTTCATTTACCTCAAAAGAGATTCCTTTGATTGCCTGGATCATTCCGTAATATACTTCCAGGTCTTTAATCTCAAGCATTGCCATTGTCGTTCCTCCTCTACTCACCAAGATATGCCGTGATAACCTTCGGATCGTTCAGAACGGTGGAGGTATCTCCGCTGGCCAGCTCCTGACCAAAGTTCAGTACCGTCAGTTTCTCACAAATACCGGATACCAGTTTCATATCATGCTCGATCAGAAGAATCGTCATATGGAACTCATCTCTTACGAAATGAATGGTATTCATCAGTTCCTGAGTCTCATTAGGGTTCATGCCTGCTGCCGGCTCATCCAGCAGAAGAAGCTTCGGATTCGTAGCCAGTGCCCTGGCAATTTCCAGCTTTCTCTGTTTTCCGTAAGGAAGATTGGATGCTTTATAATCTGACTCTTTCTCCAGGTCAAATACTTTTAAAAGTTCCATGGCACGCTCGTCCATGGCTTTCTCTGCTTTGTGATAAGACGGCAGACGAAGAATTCCTGACAGAGTAGAATAAATATATTCTTTCTGATTATGCAGCCCTGCTTTTACATTATCCAGCACGGTCAGGTCAGAGAACAGACGAATGTTCTGGAAGGTTCTTGCAATTCCTTCCTTATTGATCTCCATCGTACTCTTTCCGGTAATATCTTCACCGTCCAGACAGATCTTTCCATCGGTCGGTTTGTAAACTCCGGTTAACATATTGAAAATAGTTGTTTTTCCGGCACCGTTCGGACCGATCAAACCATAAAGTTGTCCCTTTTCGATGGTCATATTAAAGTTATCTACTGCACGAAGTCCTCCAAAGGAAATACCCAGATTCTTGACTTCCAGCATAGGTGTGTTTTCAGATGCTGCCAACACTACTGTACCTCCTTTTCTTTTTTACGAAACGGATTCATGTTCTCCAGACGCTCTCTGAATGCAATACCGCCCGGACTCCATACCAGAATCATGGTTACAATCAGGACAACTGCATAGATCAGCATACGGTAGTCACTTAAGAAACGTAAGAGTTCCGGAAGCAGTGTCAGAACAACGGCTGCGATCACAGATCCGCGGATATTTCCGATACCTCCCAGTACGACGAATACCAGGATGGTGATGGACATGTTGTAACCGAAGTTCTTCGGCAAAGCTGTCAAAGTAGACAGATTATGGGCATACAGCACACCTGCGGCTCCGGCCAGAGCTGCGGAAATACTGAATGCAAGAATTTTGTATTTTGTAATATTGATACCGATGGATTCTGCTGCGATACGATTGTCACGAATGGCCATGATGGCGCGTCCGGATCTGGAATTTACCAGATTCATAACTACAAACAGAGTGATCAGCAGAAGAATAATACCAATGGTAAAGTTGGAATCCGTCGGCGCACCGGTAATTCCCTGCGCTCCCTTGATGATCACGTCACCATCTGCTTCCATATTCAGGGACATAATATCCTTCATGGAGAAGTGGAATCCTGCACTGTCTTTTCCAAGATAAATAACATTGACCAGGTTCTTAATGATTTCACCAAATGCCAGGGTTACGATGGCCAGATAATCTCCTCTCAGGCGAAGTACCGGAATACCAATCAGTACACCACAGATACCTGCACAGACAACTCCTACCAGCAGTGCCAGAAGGAAACGCACCGTCGGAACCGTAACCGTATTCATGACACATTTGGAAAATACCGCGCTGGTAAACGCGCCCACACACATGAATCCCGCATGGCCAAGGCTTAACTCTCCTAAGATACCAACCGTCAGGTTCAGGGACACGGCCAGAATTGCATAGACGCAAAGTGGTACTAAAAGTCCTTTCAGAAGACTGGTCATATGACCGGTCCGAAGGAAAAGTTCACATATGATATAAGCTGCAACAACCATTCCATAGGTTGTCAGACTGCTCTTTGTATTCTTTGATAAATTCTTCATGTTCCGCAGCCTCCTTTATACCTTTTCCTGGATCTGTTTTCCAAGAAGTCCTGTCGGCTTTACTACCAGCACTACAATCAGCACAGCAAATACGATGGCATCTGCCAGCTGTGAAGAAATATAAGCTTTTCCAAGGATCTCAATGACTCCCAGAAGAATGCCGCCGATAAATGCTCCCGGAATAGATCCGATACCACCAAATACTGCTGCTACGAATGCTTTGATACCAGGCATGGAACCAGTATAGGGAGTAAGAGACGGATAGGCCGAACAGAGCAGAACGCCTGCAATGGCTGCCAGTCCGGAACCAATGGCAAAGGTCAGTGCAATCGTCGCATTGACATTGATACCCATCAGCTGTGCAGCGCCGTCATCCTCAGATACTGCCAGCATTGCATGACCTGCTTTGGAATATTTCATAAATGCCATCAAGCCGATCATGATCACGACGCAGGCAATCACCGTAACAATCGTCACCATAGTAACCGAAAGTGCTCCTCCTGCCAGTTGAACAGAACCATTTCCTACGATGGAAGTGAAAGATTTTGTGTTTGCACCAAAAATAAGAAGTGCTACATTCTGGAGAAAGTAGCTGGCACCGATTGCTGTAATCAGTACTGCCAGTTTGGAGGCATGACGAAGTGGTTTATATGCCACCCTCTCAATTACCATACCAAGCACCGTGCAGACTACAACGGAAAGCAGGATAGATACCGGAACCGGAAGCCCCATGCTGTTAATGGCTATAAATGCCACATAGCTTCCTACCATGATGATATCACCATGAGCGAAGTTCAGCATCTTGGCAATACCGTATACCATCGTATATCCCAGTGCAATGATCGCATACACACTGCCAAGGCTGATGCCATTTAATATGTAGGATACAAAACTCATACTCATTCAACTCCTCTTAATAGTTATTGTGTTTACAGTGGATAAACCTGACTGTAAAAAATACAGAGACGCCCTTTATCAGAACGTCTCTGTTCCAATCGGCTCTTGGCCGGAACTATCGTGTAGTTCTAATTACATAGCGGTGTAAGCACCATCTACGATCTTCATTGCCTTCGGAGCTTTGGTAGGCTCACCATCAGCATCCCAGGTCATTCCTTCGCCGGTCAGACCATCGAAAGTAATCTCTGTCATAGCAGTCTTCATTGCCTCGCAGATATCAGATGCACTCATATCCGGAGTCACACCAGCCTTCTCAGCTGCAGTTTTGATGATGTACATTGCGTCATATGTATCTGCTGCGAACTGGTTCGGAGTCTCACCGAATTTCTCTTCGTAAGCAGATACAAATGCCTGTGTCTTCTCGTCCTGTGCATCAGCTACGAACGGAGTCAGAAGCATAACATCCTCTGTAAGAGAAGTATCAAAGTTCTCAACACCAAGAATACCGTCGAGACCATCGCATCCGAAGAACATCGGTGCATAACCCATGCTGTTTGCCTGAGTCAGGATAATGGAAGCCTCGGTATAATAGATCGGAAGGAATACCAGCTCAGCGCCTGCTTCTTTTGCTTTCTGAAGCTGTACGGAGAAATCAGTTTTGCTGTCTTCAGTAAATGCCTCAGCGGATACTACTTCAATACCCTGATTCGGAGCTTCCTCAGCAAACTTCTGATAAATACCGCTGGAATATACATCAGAACTGTTGTAAATAACAGCAACTTTGGTTGCCAGGTGATTTTCTCCAATGTACTGTGCAGATGCAAGACCCTGGTTCGGATCAGAGAAGCATACACGGAAAGCATTCGGCTGTGCAATACTCTCTACAGCAGATCCTGAAGGGGTCAGCTGGAACATATTATCCTCTGCAGTCTTTGCTACAACTGCAGTACACGGTGTAGAGGTTACAGTACCCATAAGCATCTGCATACCCCAGTCTTTCAAAGTATTATAAGCGTTGACAGACTTCTCTGCATCATGCTCGTCATCCTCAAAACGGAACTCTACCTGATATCCGTTGATTCCGCCTGCTGCGTTAATCTCATCCGTTGCCATCTGAGCTGCATTCATAACAGCCTGGCCATAAATTGCTGCTCCACCGGTGATCGGTCCGATTCCGCCGATCTTGAAGGCTCCGTCTGCAGATGCAGCCGCATCAGAGCTTTCAGAAGTGGACTCTGTTGTGGATGCTGCAGTATCACTGCTGCCACAGGCAACAACAGAAAGTGCAAGAACTGCTGCCAAAGCAAGACTTACTAACTTTTTCATAATTGTTTCCTCCTCAAAATGAAAAAATAACCGATACATGAATTTCTGTATCGGTTATCATGATAATCTTTCAACTATGATTTGTCAATTCATTTTTTCAACTTTTTCATTACCAGTATCTTCTGACACAGCGTATACTACGGTAATACATATTGCTTACTTTAATACCACTGCTCGGTGTGCTTGCATGCACAATCTGTCCGTTACCGATATAAATACCCACATGACCGTAATAACAAACCACATCCCCCGGGAGCATCTCCGACTCGCTAACTGCACGTCCGCCTCCTGCCAGGGAGTTGGAATCACGGGGTGTGGAAATACCACATGCCGCATAGATCAGATGAACAAAACCGGAACAGTCCGTTCCGTTGGTCAGGCTGTTTCCTCCATATACATAAGGATTGCCGACATAACGGAGTCCTGTGGATGCGATGGAAGAACCACCGCCTCCTCCTGATACCGTTGCTGTCTTACCGGAACTCTTAGAAGAATATCCCGACGTACTGCCGGAAGAAGCCGTGCTGCTTCCTGCAGAAGAAGTGCTGCTCTGCGCTGCTGCCGCTTTTCGCTTTGCTTCTTCTTCTTTCTGAAGCTGTTTGATCTGGGCATTCTGCTCCTTGATCTTCTTCTGATATTCACTGACCTTCGCTTTGGCTGCACTTAACTGGCTGTCAAAATCGGCAATCTGACTCCTTTTCTGTGCAATGACACTCTCCAGATTTGCCTTTTCCTGTTTCAGCTGTTCTTCCATCTCCAGGAGTTCCTGTTTTTCTTCTTCCAGCTGTGCCTGCAGATCAATCACTGCCTGCTTGGCTGCTTTATACTCATCCAGGAGCCTCCGGTCATATTCCTGCAGCTCTTCTGCATAATCTACCTTATTTACCAAATCTGCCACGCTGTCAGATGTGAGCAGCATCTCCAGGTAACTCTCCTGTCCTGTCTCATACAGGTACTGGATTCGTTTCTTCATAGAATCATACTGCTGCTCCTCAGTCGCTTTTGCTGCCTCATAATCCTTCTGAGCCTGCTCAATCTCCGCTTCTTTGTCGGCCAGATCGCTTTCCAACACTTCAATATTCAAAAGCGTATCTGTCAGGTCATCATTCAAACTGCTGACTTCGCTGCTCAATGCGCTCTTCTGGCTTTCAATACCGCTGATCTTGGACTGAATATTTTTCAGTTCACTTTCGTTTTTTGCTTTCTCACTCTGTATATTCTTGATGCTGGTGGCAGAGACCGGAATTCCCGTTACCACAATAGCCAGTGCCAGCACCATACTGCATAATCTTTTACGGTTCATATGTAAAATCCTCCTCATACAGCATAGCACAGCACCTGTCGTTTTTCAACCGCCTTCTCCGATCTGGAAACAGTTTCCTATTCGTATCTGAGTGCCTCGATCGGATTTAATTTGGCTGCTTTATTCGCTGGATAATAGCCGAAGAAAACACCGATCAAAATGGAGAAGCTTACAGATACCACAATTCCCGTAACGGACGGACTGACCGCATATCCCATCATATTGGTGGCCACTGTCGCTATGATCATTCCGAGAATCATTCCAAGCATACCGCCCACGATACAGATCACAATAGATTCAGTGATGAACTGAAGACGGATGGAGCCATTGGTTGCTCCCAGTGCTTTTCTGGTGCCGATTTCTCTGGTACGTTCTGTGATAGATACCAGCATAATATTCATAACGCCGATACCGCCTACCAGAAGGGAAATGCCGCCGATGGCTGCAATGGCCAACGAAATGGTAGACAACATGGAAGTCATGCTCTCCACGATAGATTCCATGCTCATGGCACTGATCTCAAAACTTTCATTATCCTGATAGTAACGCTCATTCATGTAATTTTCCACCGTCTCGCAAAAACTGGTGGCGCTCACGCCTGATGCCGTCAGAATGGTAAACTGGCTGTAGCCATTGGTATTATGGGTCTGATTTTTTGCTGTCTGCAAAGGCAGATAGAGAGTTGTCTCCGTGTCTTCCTCCGAACTGCTGGAAAATCCCATATCAGATTCTTCGTATTTATAGACACCGACAATGGTATAGGTATAATACCTGCTATTGAACAGTACATCCATCTTCTGTCCTACTGCAGCCATATTATTTCCATTAAAAAGGTTGTTAACCAGATAATCGGATACCAGACATACTTTTTTCGCTTCTATCTGATCACGCTCTGTCAGCGTTCTTCCTGCCAGAAGTGTCAGATCTGTATTCTCCAGATTTGCCTCATTCACTCCCGTTGCATTTACATAAGCATACAGACTGCCAAGCTGTGCAGTTCCACTGCCCACAGATTCCGTAAGGGAAAATCCCTGGATAGAATCTCCATATCGTTCTTCCAGACTATCCAGCATCTCATCTGAGATATAATCATCCTCGGTCATCTTCGTGAATCTGGGGCCCATGGAAAAGGTCATTCCACTGGATGTCGTCTCCTGTGACGTACTTTTCTGAGATACACCCACGGTAATGTTGTTGGCACCCATGGATGCCATAGAGTCCGTAACGGAACTGCTGATGGAATCTCCCAGTGTCATGATGGCAATGACCGATGCGATGCCGATGATAATACCCAACATGGTCAGAAGAGAACGCATTTTGTTGGCACGAAGACCGTTCAATGCCAACAGTATATTTTCACCTATTAACATCCGCTTCCTCTCCTTTCACCGATAATTATACCATCTTTCAATGTCACGATTCTTTGAGTCTCCTCCGCCAGCTCCTGAGAGTGGGTGATAAGCACAATGGTTTTTCCCTGTTCTTCATTGAGCCGGTGGAAGATATCCATGATCATCCGGCCAGTCTTGGAATCCAATGCACCGGTGGGCTCATCAGCCAGAATGATGGACGGATTATTGGCCATAGCTCTTGCAATCGCTACACGCTGCTTTTGTCCTCCTGACAATTCATCCGGTGTGTGCGACATCCGTTCTCCCATTCCTACCACATTTAAAAGTTCCTTTGCCCGTTCTGTACGCTCCTTTTTGCCGATTCCCGCATAGAGCATGGGCAGTTCTACATTTTTCAGGGCACTGGTCCGGCTGATTAGATTGTAAGTCTGAAAAACGAATCCGATCTTTTTATTCCGGATCATGGACAGATCCCGGTCCTTTGCATGGGCCACATCCACTCCGTCCAGTATATATTCCCCTTCCGTAGGCCGGTCCAGAATACCGATAATATTCATCATGGTCGTTTTTCCTGAACCAGAAGAACCTACAATAGAGACAAATTCACCTCTGTTTACTTTCAGATCAATTCCATGCAGAATTTCCAGCTCATTGGGCTGCCCGATATAGAATCTTTTAATAATTCCCTGCAATTCAATCATACTGTGTTGTTCTTCCATAGCTGCCTCCCGGTCTAAAATCCACCAGGGCCGCCGCCAGACGCTCTACCGCCGCCGGGATTACCACCGCCGCCAGGGCCGCCGCCCATGCTGCCTCCACCCATATCAAAAATAACGCCGTCCTGAGAACTGTCAGAGGAGCTGTCACCCGAAGACGGATTATTTACCATAGGTGTACTGTAGTATACCACAGTGCCTTCTTCGATATCATCTCCTGAGATTTCTACATAATAATCACTCTGCATACCGACAGTTACCGGTACCTGAACCTTTTCTCCATCTTTATCAATCGTAACAGAAGAATTTCCATCTTCGTCTGTTGTCACACAGTCATAGGGCACAGTAAGGACATCATATACCGCTTCTTTTACAATACTTGCCTTGGCTGTCATACCAATACGCAGATCTGCATTTTCATCATCCAATGCAATTTCCAGATCATAGCTGGCGCTTCCTGCACTGTTTCCGGATGTGGATGTCGTTGCCGTCGGTGCAATATAAGACACTTTTGCCGGAAGTTCATCGTCCCCAAGTGCTTCCACGATAACTGCCGCTGTCATATCTTTGCTGATACTGCTTACATCATACTCATCCACACTGGCAGATACAATAAAATTCTGACTGTTGGCAATACTGAACAGAGTCTTTCCTTCTCCCAGATAGGTATCCCCTTCCTCTACTTCCATAGCCGTAATGACTCCGGAGATCGGTGCCGTTACCGTGCAGGCTGTGATCTGTTCCTGATAGTCCTCAATCGTCTGAGCACTGCTGTCATTGGAATATTCTTTCTGTTTCTGCGCCTTTTCCAGGGAATCCGCCGCATTGGAAATATTGCGGTCATTATTCTTAGACGCATCGGTCAGATTGTCTGATGCAGTTTCGTAAGCATCGGACGCTTTTTCTTCTGCGTCGGCTGCCGCGGTGTAAGCCTGATGCGCTTCTGTATAAGATGCCTGAGCTTCATTTACTGCCTGCACAGCGGCATCATAAGTGGCTTTTTCTGCTGATACCGAATCATAGGTTGCCTGAGCGGCATCTGCTTCCTGCTGTGCGGTATCCACAACTGCTTTCGCATCTGCATAACCTGGATCCGTCTCCTCCAGTTTTGCCAGTGCAGCCTGTGCATCTGCCAGTGTACTCTTCGCACTCTCCAGTGCGTTTGCTGCCGCAGTGTAGCTTTCTGTCGGATCTGTCAATGCATTCAACGCCTCTTTTGCTGCACTCAGACTTTTCTCCCGTTTCTTCAGAGTACTGGCTGCACTGCTTGCATCATCCTCCGCATCCTGCAGATCTTCTTTTGCCTGTGATTCATTTTTTACCGCTTTGTTATAATCATCCGTACCATCCTCCACAGCCTGGGTATAACTCTCAGAAGCTGTCTCAATAGACTTGTTCTCATTATACTCACTGAGGGCCTGACTGTTCTGTGCCTCTTTCAGCTTCCGCTCCAGCTCGGAGCTGTCCAGAACGGCCACTACATCCCCTTCATTGACGTAATCACCGACTTTATAATTAACAGTTTCCACTTCCACATTGGAAGCGATAGCAGACACATCTCTTGCATCAGCGCTGTTAACGGTTCCGGTCACGCTGATAGAATCCACCAGATTCTGCTTTGTCACAGTCGTCGTTTCCACCTGGCTCATCTGTTCCGCCATGGCCTTTCTCGCCTTATGCCGGTTCAACCCATGTACACCAAATCCTCCAGCCAGAACCAGTACAATGACTGCCGGAATCAGCACCTTTTTCTTGTTTCCTAATTTTTGCACCGCATTCGGTAATTTTGGTACGTTCACAAATTTCCTCCTCACCGGGCTCTCTTTCCATATCAAAGCCACATTTACTCTCGAAATTATCATACTGGAAATTTGTGTTAAAAACTTGATTAACTTGTGTTTAATCTGTGTTTAATTCGTGAACTTACTTTCTATTTATCTATGAATATATGAACATTCATTGATTTTATTCAGATGTTCTGCTATACTATAAAAAAGGAAACGGATCGGGCAGCCATCTCTGATTCACTTTCCTTCTTTCAGAAAGGACACGCCATGTCAAATACTATTATGATTCCCGCAGAGGAAGAGATTTACGATCTCTCTGAGTTTTACAAAGTATTCGGAGATTCCACCCGTATCAAAATCCTGTATGTACTGCGGCAGCAGGAACTGTGCGTCAATGACATTGCTGCAGAGCTGTCCATGACCCCAAGTTCTATTTCCCATCAGCTTCGCATCCTGAAGCAGCATCGTCTGGTGAAATACCGCCGGGACGGAAAGACCATCTGCTATTCTCTGGCCGATGATCACGTAGTTACCATTTTGAATCAGGGACTGGAACACATCGAGGAGTAGGTGAACCTACTCCTTTTTATATGTGGAATCCAGCCTTTTTAAAAATTTCAAATCTGCTTCCAGGGAATCCAGCACCAGTTTCTGACTTTCCAGTTCCTGCATCCATGGCTCCCTGCTCATGACCTGCCACGCCATATGGCGACACAATTGTTTCATACGCTGCACATCATATGCCGTCAGACTCCCCTTATGAAAACTTAATTTCAATGCATCCGCAATATCCCTTACAATAAAATTTTTCCAGGCCTTCTCTTTTTCCTCTTCGCTTCCCTTCAGATTTTCAAAACAATAAAATAAAAATGGGAGAAAAAGAATCAGTCCTTGCTCCTCCAGCTGCTTTGCAGAATAATCCGCCAGCGTAATCACCCGAAAAGGCAGTATCACCCGCTCATGTCCCGGAAATTCCAATGTCGTACTATATTTTTCCTGGCGATTTTTTCCAAAATAGAAAATCTGTGGTTCCTTAATCTGGAGCACATTTCCTGCGGTCATATTTTCATAATAATACACATACCCTTTATCCTGTGCACAAATCTGCAAACAGCCATCCAGCCTTCTTAATCGAAATTCGTAACGATTCACCCCATCCACCCGCAAAGTTACTGTCAAGCGGTCTTCATTCTGCCATTCCTTCCATATCTGGTTCTTTTCCGTATAATGGGTATCAAAAAGCCGATTCAACAGCCGAACCAATGCATGGTCGGACAATTGAAAAATTTCCTGTAGGATCCACGGATCCTCTTTATCAATCATGTGAGTATTCCTCCCTCATACTTAACAACGTCATATATACCTCTAGCTGTATCAAAGTTGGGAAATCGTAATGCAGACTTGCAATCATTGAAATTATTTTTTAAGACATTTATACAATACAGAAGTTTCAGAAACTTGTCAATCAAAAAAGGCACATCAGATTGATGTGGCATTTTTGATCCTTCATATTATTAAGAAAATTCACAATATGTCTGCAGGCCTCTTCTTCATCTTCACCTTCACACTCAATGGTTACTTCTTCTCCCGGACATACCGGAAATGCCAGAAGACTCATCAGACTCTTACAATTCATTTTCCGTTCTCCATAATACATCATCACATGACAACGGAATTTATTTGCCTCGCCTACCAGCATCCCTGCCGGATGCAAATGAATTCCGTTCTCATTTTTAATGATTACTTTCTCACTGATCACTGTCATTTACCTCCGTTTTTTTTATCTCATCTTGCTGTTTATTATAGCATAAAAGAGAAGCGTTTGCTCCGCTTCTCTTTGAATTTTAACATATTATTCATATTTCCTTACAGAACTAATATGATACCGCCCTGGTCCGCATACAGGGTACTGACACCGGAGCTTTCCAGAATCACCACATCTTTTACCTTCATGGTCTTCAGGATCTCTGCTTTTACTGCTTCTGCACGCTCTGCATTATTGCAGTGTACGAGACCAGCCACTTTTTCTTCCGGATTCTTCGCATGATTCTTCAGAAGTTCCACCATCAGACGGAGTGCTTTTTGCATTCCTCTTGCCTGACCTGCCTGTTGGATCACACCCTTTACGCCTTCCATCACTGGCTTAATATTCAGCGCAGATGCCACAAACGCTTTCACCGTGCTGAGACGTCCGTTCTTTCTTAAATGTTCCAAATCCTCCAGCACAAAATAAGTACACATCTCATCAATAAATGCTTCCACCGTTCTGATCGTTTCTTCAAACTCCATTCCGGCTTCTTCACATTCCTGAATTTTCTTTGCCACCAAGGTCTCTCCTACAGATGCGGAGCAGGAATTAAACACATGAATCTTCGCATCCGGATGCTCTTCCAGATAAAGGTTTTGTCCCAATACTGCACTATTATAAGAACCGCTCAACTCCGCTGAAAGGGTCACCGCATAGAGATGTTCTTCCCCGCAATCAAATGCTGCCCGATATACTTCCGGAGATGGACAGCTGGACTTTGGACAATTCGGACTTGCCTTCGCTTTTTTGAGAAAATCCACTCTGTCAAATGTCTCATCATCTATGAACTGTTCCCCGTCTATTTCCAAATGGAGTGCTGCATGCGTAAAATGAGGATCCTGCTGCATCTCCTCCGTAAATTCTCCACAACTATCTACTACAATTCGATAACCCATATCTAATACCACCTTTTATTCTATCTATCGATTTAAAAACGGCATGATAAAAATATCCGTCTTGTTTTTATGTAGTTTTTAATACCACATAATATTACCACAACCTATAGACATATGCAAGTAATATCCCTGAATTTACAAAGTATAGTAGGCACGAATCATATCGGCCAGCGCCCTGATATCCTTCACCCCCATAAGCTCCCGGGAAGAATGCATGGCAAGTAAAGGCACTCCCACATCTACGGTCGGAATCGGAAGAAAACTGGATGCAATGGATCCTAACGTGCTTCCACCGGTTCCGTCAGAACGGTTGAAAAATTTCGTGTATGAAATTTCCTCCTGGCGGCAAATCTGCTCCACAATGGCTATCGCACGGCAGTCTGTTGCATAAGACTGAGAGCTAGCCTCTTTGATACAGAATCCGGTATTCAAAGGACTCTGATTGGTGGGATCCATCTTGTCCACATAGTTCGGATGATAGGCATGTCCCACATCCACGGACAGCAGCATGCTCTCCGTCATCTGCTGCAAATATTCCAGTCGGTCCATACCAAGACCCTGAAACAATTTCTCCAGCACCATGGTGAGCAATGTGGAACCTGCACCCTGCTTTGTTCTACTGCCAATTTCCTCGTGATCAAAAAATGCTGCTACATTAATGCCATCCCTGCTGCCTTCTGTAATTCCCGTCAGAACAGCCTGCACTCCGGATAGATTGTCAATACGCGGTGCGCTCAAAAGATCCTCTCCAATTCCTACATACTGAGGCTGGTCTGCATTATAGAGGCCCATCTCATAATCCAGAATCTCATCCGGTTCCACTTGCAGCTTCTCTGCCAGAAGTTTTCGGAAAAAGTGATCTGTCAGCCCTTCCTTTCCCACCACTGCGATAGGAAGTAATTCCTTCTGCCGGTTTAATTCCGTTCCCTTGTTCACTTCCCGATTCAGATGGATGGCCAGATTGGGAATAATAAAATAGGGTTTTTTCAAATCCACCAGTCTGGTCTGCGGCCGGAACACATCATCACTCTTTAATGCTACTCTTCCGGATACTGACAAGGGACGATCCAGCCACGTATTCAAGATAGCACCTCCATAGACTTCCACATTCAGCTGTCCATAGTTTCCACGAATCATTTCTGCATGCTGCTTCACACGAAGCCCTGGAAAATCTGTATGGGCCGCTGCAATTCGGAACCCTTCCTGCCCATTCCAGCTGTCCCCAACAGTAAATGCAAACAAGGTGGATTCCCCCACAGACACATAATAACGTCCACCCTTTTCCAACTGCCATGACCGTTTCAGGGACAAAGACTCAAATCTCTGCTCCCTCAATCGTCTTTCTGCCACCGATACTGCATGGAATGGAGAAGTTCCCTCCCTGATCAGACTACATAATTCTTCTGCACAATCTCTCTTTTTCATTCTATGTTTTCTCCTTGAAGTAATTTTCAAATTCAGTATAGCAAATCCTGCCTGTTTCTTCTATAATAAACCTATCATATTCATGGAGGAACTTGCATGATTGCACTTCAGATTGCCGATATCCGGGTCTTTATGAAAAAACTGCTGCTCAGTGAAACCTTTGACCGTTTCCTTCTTTTGGAAGGCAGCATTACTACTTTTAATACATTTGAAATAGACGGTACCTTTCAAAAAGCATACTATTCTGCCGAGGAACAGGACCAGATAGGAGACCGCTCTCTTTCTCTCTGGAGTGAAGTACGTCCTTTCTGCTTTGAACTCATCAAAGGTAAGAAGACGCCCCTCGCGTTTCATTTCACCTTTCAGTTGGCCCCTTCCAATGTAATCCGTCTGCTTGCCCAGACAGGGATTGATCTTCCGCCTGAGCAGATCCGCGGTCTGCTCATGAATCTTCGTTATGACGGGCATACCCTTACCTGTACCACCGGTACGTCTCTTGCTGTCTTTACTCTGGACAAAAAACTGGACCATGCCTGGGATGACATGGTCCGGAAATATTTTCATCAGCAGGAAATTCCTTTCCAGCAGATGTAAGATTTTTATTTTGTCAGAAGCATCATAATCTCATTGCTGCGGTTCACAAATCTGGTCATGGCTTCCGGATTCAGAGGCTGATGGCTGATCATGGCCAGATCGTAGAGCTGCTCACAGATCATATTGCTGTGCTCACCCTCCGGATTCTGGAACAGATATTTCACCAGAGCATTGTTGGCATTCAGAACCAGGGTAGTCGTTGTACCGAACATGGACGGATCCATTCCGTACATATTATACATCTTCATCATTTCCTGCATTCTGCGATTCTCCTCTGAAAGCGTAATCATAGAAGAAACCTTTTCATTTTTCAGTTTTTCCACTTTGACTTCCAGTTTGTCATTGTTCAGTGCTTTACGGAACAGTGCAGTCAATGCATCGGTTTCCCCTTTCAGCTCTTCCTCAGATACCTCTTCCTTCATGGAATCGGTCACATCTGCATCGATACGCTGGAATTTGACTTTCTCATTCTTTGCTTCCAGATGGCTGATAAACGGATTATCAATGTTGTCTTTCAGGATGACTGCATTCATCTTCTGCTCACGGAACATGTTGATGTACTGGCTCTGCTGGATCTCATCCGTTACATAGTAAATGGTGGTCTTCAGAGCTTCCTTCTCCTCACCGTCAGCCTTTTCTTCCGTCTTCTCTTCGGTCTTTTCTTCCACCTTGTCAGCATCACCGTCGGCCGGCTTCTCTGCTTCCAGATACTCGTTCATGGTCGTATATTTACCATCCAGATCCTTGAACAGTACATACTCCATCATACGCTCACAGAATTTTTCGTCCTTGATGCAGCCAAATTTGATAAACGGACTGATATCGTCCCAGTATTTCTCATAATTCTCACGGTCTGTCTTACACATACCGCTTAACTTATCCGCTACTTTCTTGGTAATGTAATCAGAAATCTTCTTTACAAAACCGTCGTTCTGCAGCGCACTTCTGGATACATTCAGCGGCAGATCCGGACAGTCGATGACACCTTTTAAGAGCATCAGGAATTCCGGAATGACTTCTTTGATATTATCAGCGATAAATACCTGATTGTTATACAGTTTGATGGTTCCCTCAATGGACTCATACTCCATATTGATCTTCGGGAAGTACAGAATTCCCTTCAGGTTGAACGGGTAGTCCATGTTCAGATGAATCCAGAACAGCGGCTCCTTATAGTCATTGAATACCTTACGATAGAACTCTTTATATTCTTCTTCGGTACACTCATTGGGATGTTTCGTCCACAACGGCTGCGGGTCACTTAAGGAAACCGGACGTTTGTTAATCTTCACCAGTTCTTTGGCCGGAGAAACTTCTTTCGTTTCCTTGGTACCGTCCTCTTTCTCTACTTCTTCTGTCTTGGCCTCCTCATGGATATGCTCTACAACTACATCATCCTCAGTCAGCTCACTCTCATCGATCGTCTCATATTCCTGCTCCCCATTCTCTTTTGCAAGATAAATGTTGACCGGCATAAAGGAACAGTATTTACTAATCACCTCACGGGCACGGTACTCATTGGCAAACTCCAGGCTCTCCTCATTCAGGAACAGGGTAATCTCGGTACCAACGGTCTTCTTCTCGCCGGTTACCATGGAGAACTCCGTACCGCCATCACACTCCCAGTGTACCGGCTCTGCTCCCTCTTTATAGGAAAGAGTATCAATATGCACCTCATCTGCTACCATGAATGCGGAATAGAATCCCAGTCCAAAATGACCGATGATCTGATCCTCATTTGTCTTGTCCTTATACTGTGCCAGAAAATCCGTTGCGCCGGAAAATGCAATCTGGTTGATATACTCTTCCACTTCATCTGCCGTCATACCAAGTCCGTTATCGATGAACTTCAAAGTCTTCTCATCCGGGTTCACCAGAACCTGTACCTGCGGTTTATATTTCTCCGGAAGTGTATACTCACCCATCATATCCAGCTTCTTCAGCTTGGTGATGGCATCGCATCCGTTGGAAATCAGTTCACGGAAGAAAATATCGTGGTCAGAATACAACCATTTTTTAATAATCGGGAAAATATTGTCGCTGTTAATGGAAAGTGATCCATGTTTTTCGCTCATAATATACACTGCCTTTCTTTCAAATAATTTCATCACTATGTAATATAATCCCCTCTTTCTTAAAAGTCAAGAACTTTTTAGCACTCATTTAAATCGAGTGCTAATAATTCATTTTCCCATTTCATTTGTTGTTTCTGCACATATTCTATGATATAATAAAGAAAAAACTAGATTATTTGCACAACCAGAAGGAGTGATATCCATGTCAAAAAAATTTATCATTACTTTAAATCGTGAATGCGGTGCAGGGGCAACCAATATTGCAAAACTTCTGTCCAAGGAACTTGACATTCCTTACTATGACAAAGACATGTTCCGCATGGTCTCTGACAAAAGTGGCGTTCTGGAAGAATTTTTTCATGTAAATGATGAGCGCCCCGGAAACAACCTGCTGTACAAACTGATTAAAGAATTGAAACCGGCCAGTCAGAAACCATCTCTCGGAAAAGATATCGTCTCTCCGGATAACCTCTTCCGTTTTCAATCTGAATTGATCAAAGAACTGGCAGAAAATGAATCCTGCATCATCATTGGACGCTGTGCCGATTATGTACTGAAGGATTACGATAATGTGGTGAATATTTTTGTATGTGGTGATATGGAGAGTAAAATTCATCGAATGATGTGGACATTTTCTCTGGAAAAAGAGGTGGCCGAGGAGCGGATCCGTGAGACAGATAAACAGCGTCATAAATATTACAACTACTATACCGGGAAAACCTGGGATGCCGCATCCAATTATGATCTGTGCCTGAATACCGGTGACATGACCATCGAGGAAGCTGCTGAACAGATCAAACTGTACCTGAAACAAAAAGGGTTGATGGAATAATCATGATTGCAAAAAGGAGAATCCGAAATTGGGATTCTCCTTTTCTTTGCTTAATTTTCAGTGCGGAACGTGGGACTTGAACCCACACGCCTCACGGCACAAGAACCTAAATCTTGCATGTCTGCCAATTCCATCAGTTCCGCTCATGTCCCATATGTTATCATCTGCACTCCAAAAAGTCAATTACAGAATTTTCAACACATCTGCCGCCGTAAATACCAGCATAAGCAATGGCTGGTGCAAAAGATACAAAAGCAGACTATGTCTGCCTGCTGTCTCCAGAAAAGGAGCCGGCAAATGTATCCTCAGAGCCTTCTTCACTTACGGAAACTTCATAAACATTCCATACAGGAAATATCCGGTCAGATAAAGAAAAATCCATGGAAACAAAGGAAAGTAATCTCCGGAAAAAAATCCAGGATCCGGGAAACCAAGAAACGTCATAAAGAGTCCCCGATACAGGACTTTCGGCACCCTTCCAAAATGAAGTAATTCAAAGCCAAAGACTCCTCTGTTCACATTTCTTGTCAGTCCAAAAAGCAGGAAGCTTCCTGCGAATCCCGCCCATGCCGGAATCCGTTCCAACACTTTTGACAGCGGGATCAGAAGCAGCATAGCCGTTCCGGTAAAAGTCAGGATTCCAAACAGAATCTTTTCCGACGGCATAAACGCATACGTCATCCCCGTGATCAGAAGACCCCACGCTGAAATCACAAGCCCCCGTTTCAGATGCCTTTTTCCAAGATTCCAACAAAAGCCGGACAGCAGAATAAAAATCCAACAGATACTCTGCTGCCAGACATATCCCGGTCTGTCCCCAAACCATGGAATATGCAGTCCATAAATCTCTACCAGATCAAACATGCCATGATACAAAATCATACTGAGCAGAGTGATCCCCCTGATACTGTCCAGAAGGACATATCGTTCTTTCACTATTTCTTTTCCACCTTCTGCAATTCTTCCATCATTTTTGCATACAGTTCCGGAAGCTCTTTCTTAATGTTAGATGGTCTTCCATTTTTGCCAAGATAGCAATGAGCAGATGTAGCAGATGCCCGCAGTTCACCGGTCCTCTCATCCCTCATTTCATAGGAAATCTCATATTTTACTCCGCGGAAAGACGATAATTTTACATCAATACACACCCGGTCACCAAAATATGTCATGGCTTTGTAATCGCACTGCACACTTAAAACCGGGCTGATAATGCCAGCTTCCTCTACCTTTTTATACGGAAATCCCAGTTCATCCATATAGGCAATCCTAGCTTCCTCCATCCATCGGATATAATTGGAGTGATGGATGATGCCCATCTGGTCTGTTTCGTAATACTGTGCCTGATGGATATAGTTCATAATCTTTTCCTCACATTCGTTCTGCATCTACTTGTGTTCCATTATAGCAGACTCATCTGCTTTTTCAAACAGAATCGTGATGGTCGTTCCTTTTCCTTTTTCACTCTCTAATGTAAGATTCGCATGATGCTGCGCTACCATATGTTTTACGATGGCAAGTCCAAGCCCGGTTCCTCCGGTTGCTTTGGAACGGCTCTTGTCCACCCTGTAAAAGCGTTCAAAAACTCTCTGCTGATGCTCTTTGGAGATGCCGATTCCTGTATCTGACACCTGAAGCATTACCTTTTCCCCTTTTGGTTCCGCAGTCACAGTCACACTTCCACCAGGATTATTATAACGAATGGCATTATCACATAAGTTATAGAGAATCTCCTCCACCATCTCCCGATTTCCGGCCACATAACAGGGCGTACCTTTCAATTCCAGCGTTACATTATGTTTTTCCGCCTTTAACTGCAGCATGTCCACACAGCTTTCTGCCAGAACATAAAGCGGCACCCTCTCAAATACCATATCCTCTGTCTCCATCACATCCAACTCTGACAGCCGGATAATATCATTAATCATGCTCAGAAGCCGATTGGCACTTCTGTGAATCTCCCCCGCAAAACGCGGCACATCCTGAGCAGAAGCCATATGGTGCTCAATCAGTTCTGCATAACCCGAGATAGATGTCAGGGGTGTTTTCAACTCATGAGAAACATTTGCTGTAAAATCCTGCCGCATCTGAGCATTTTTCATAATATCATCATGCTGTTTCTTAATGGTCTGCACAAAGGGCACCAGTTCTTCGTAGGTCTCTATCTCGCCACATTCATCCAGATGGCAGCCCAGATAGTCAATCGGTTTCATCAAGGTTTTTGTTGCACGGGTCGCCAGCACATAACACATGCCAAAAATAGCCAATGCCATCACACACACAATCGGAAAGGCATCTTTAAACATTCTCCAGATACTGGAAGTCTCTCTGGCTACACGAAGAATTGTTCCATCCTCCTGCCGGACTGCATAATAAAAGGCACTCTCATCCATGGTATCTGAACGTCTGACGGACTGTCCTTTTCCACTCTGTAAGGCCTGCGATACTTCCGGGCGGTCTCCGTGATTACCAAGATTTCCTACATTCGCATCATTATCATAAAGGACAGAACCATCCTGGGCAATTAATGAAATTCTCAAATCATCCAGAGGCATTTCCCGCAGACCAGTTTCTATGTCTTCCGTTTCGAAAACTCCTGTTTCCTGCAGCACCTGTATATCGATATCCAGCTCATCCATCACTTCTTTTTTAAAGAATTCATAGAAGACCGCTGTTACCAACAGGGTAGTAAGTGTAATCGTAAAGAGAGCAACTAATATAAATTCCCGGCGTATCTTCTTTTTCACTCGATCATATACCCCACATTTCTCACGGTTTTAATCAGTGTACCTGCATTTTTCAGCTTCTGGCGCAATGTCTTGATATGTACATCCAGAGTTCTTGACTCTCCTTCAAAATCAATTCCCCAGATTCGCTCCATGATTACATCTCTGGACATAACAATTCCCTGATTCTGAATAAGCAGCTTCAGAAGCTCATATTCTTTAAATGTGAGATCTATCGGCTCATCCTTCACATATACCATATGCTTCTCACCGTCCAGAAAAATATCTCCTGCAGAAAGGAACTTCTCATCTTCCATATTCATGCTGCGGCGCAGAAGTGCCTTTACACGGGAAATCAACTCCATAATTCCAAAGGGCTTGGTAATATAATCATCTGCTCCCAGATCCAGTCCTTTGACCTTGTCAAGCTCTGCGGTCTTGGCCGTAATCATCATAATCGGAACCTTTCTGGTATCCGGAATCGATCTTATCTTTTTCAGTATCTCCAGACCATCTTCATCCGGAAGCATGATGTCCAGCAAAATACAATCCGGAACTTTTTCTGCCAGCTGATGGTAAAAATCTTTCGCACATTCAAAATCCATTATCGTATAACCACTGTTTTTCAAAGCAAAACTTTCAATCTCCCGGATGTTCTGGTCATCCTCCACAATATAAATCAATGCCATACAACGAACCTCTGCCTTTCATCTACCTTATAAACCTAGTTTATCTATTAACATATTATGAGGGGATTGTAAAGTCCGAAAGACATGTATGTAAAATTTATGTAAAATTTGAGGCAGACGCAGAAAGACCAGAGGCGGGGGACCTCTGGTCTTTCTGAAACAACTTTTCGTACATTTATGATGACACCGCTTTTAAAGAATAATCAAAAAAGGGAGGGTTTATTCATTAAGGGGGATTAGGGGGGGTACGGTACCATCCATAAATATTCAATTGAACAGGTAAGAAAGGAAACCGCTTTGTGTTTCGTTCTCACTTGTTGCAACTATTATACGTCCCACACGGGCATATGTACATTGACAAAACACATAAATTTTTGACTTTTTTAGACTTTTTTCCAAACAAAAGATCCAAATATCTTCTTCATCTGTCAATAGACAGTTCTCCTGATCCGACATTTTTCGTTATCCTGACAAAAACAAAAAAGACACTGGATAACCAGTGTCTGATTAGTGAGACATCGGGGATTCGAACCCCGGACAACTTGATTAAAAGTCAAGTGCTCTACCAACTGAGCTAATATCCCATTCTTATGTAGCATTTCTTCTAGCCAACTGGGCTAGCTGGATTCGAACCAGCGAAATGCAGGAGTCAAAGTCCTGTGCCTTAGCCGCTTGGCGATAGCCCATTATCTTTGATTCAGGGTGGATATAGGGATTCGAACCCTAGGCCTCCAGAGCCACAATCTGGCGCGCTAACCAACTGCGCTATACCCACCATATCAACTTTTTCATGAAGCAAAGCTTCAAATGTGCCCGAAGGGATTCGAACCCCCGACCCACGGCTTAGAAGGCCGTTGCTCTATCCAGCTGAGCTACGGACACATTTTGTGGATAGTTGCTATCCAAAGCGGGTGATGGGAATCGAACCCACGTATCTAGCTTGGAAGGCTAGTGTTCTACCATTGAACTACACCCGCACGGTGTTTATGAATCATATTCAAATCGGGGTGACAGGATTCGAACCTGCGGCCTCCTGGTCCCAAACCAGGCGCTCTAGCCAAGCTGAGCCACACCCCGTTTCCTATGCCCGTCGTTTGGACACATGTTGTATTATACACATGTGCCCCACTAATGTCAACAGGTTTTTTACATTTTTTTTAAAAAGTTTACAGTGTACTTTTTCAGCCATCTACAAACTACAGATTTCACATTTAGCAAGCTTTCCCTTTTCCAGTTCCAGCAAGATATAAGTCGGGCGATGCCCTTCCTGTCTCGGCAAAGAAAGGCTGCCTGGATTCAGCACCAGAAGTTTCTCTTCCTGCTGAATCATCGGCTTATGCGTATGACCATACATGACAATATCTGCACCTTTTTTTCGCGCTTCCCGCTCCAGATACAAAATACCAGAATGGACAAAATAACGATGACCATGGGTCATCCAGATTCGATATCCTTCCAGCGTAAACATTCTTTCATCCGGAAGGTCACAGAAAAAATCATTATTTCCGGCAATGATCGCTGCAGGTGCATTTCCCGCCAGCATCCGGATTCTTTCTTCACCGCCCTCCACATCTCCTAAATGTATGAGCTGATCGATTGGCCCCGTTTTCTTCAAGGCTTTTTCCAACGTATATTCCCGTCCATGGGTGTCACTCACAATCAGTATTTTCATGCCTTTGCATCTTCCTGTTCTCTCTGAAGCGCTTCTTTCATAAGTCGCAGAGCTTTCCCACGGTGGCTTAATTTGTTCTTCTCTTCCAATGGAAGTTCTGCAGAATAGCACTGATATTCCGGCAGATAGAATATCGGGTCATAACCAAATCCATTCTCGCCCTTCTCTTCGTAACCGATCTGTCCTTCCATAGTTCCTCTGGTGGTCAGCACACGGCCATCCGGAAAGCATGCCGCGATCGCGCAAACAAAACGGGCACTCCTCTCTTCCCCTGTTTTTCCTTCCAGTCGCTCAATCAAGCTGTTATTTTTAATATGATAGGAAGTATCATATCCCATATAGCGGGCAGAATAAATCCCCGGCTCACCGCCAAGGGCATCTACTTCCAGTCCGGAATCATCCGCAAGAACAATTTCTCCAGTCTTTTCCATGATCTCTTTTGCTTTAATAATTGCATTCTCTTCAAAGGTTGTTCCATTCTCATCGGCTTCTGCCGTTACACCTGCTTCTTTCATGGAAATAACCTGAATTCCCAGGTCACCGAGAATCATTCGCACTTCTCTCATCTTTCCTTCGTTTCCTGTGGCAAAAATGATCTTCTCTATCTTCATTCTTTTCTCTCCTGATGATTTCCTTTGGGCGGTTTGGGGCCAAGGAACTGATAATAATATGTCTTCAGCATTCCATTATAGATCTTTCGGTTTTTGTCCGCTTTTCTTCCAATGTACTTCTCCGTATCTTCATAACTGGTAATCAGATACATGGACCAGCTGTCCAGCGCATGAAACCGTTCTCCGATCTGGCTATAGAGAGCCGGTAATGCTTCTTTCTCTTCCAGACGTTCCCCATAGGGCGGATTACTGATAATAAAACCATATTTCTTCGGATGGGACAGTTCGCTGACCGGGCGCTGCTGAAAATGAATCAGGTGATCCACACCCGCGGCCTCTGCATTCTGTCTGGCAGCACGAATAATATCTCCATCCAAGTCATATCCCTGAATATCGGTCTCGATCTGATCATTCATCAAATCCATGGCCTCGTCTACGGATTCATACCAGTTTTTCCGTGGCAGGAAGTTTGTCCATTTTTCTGCCAGGAAGGAACGGTTCATCCCCGGTGCAATATTAGCCGCAATCATAGCCGCCTCAATCGGAAACGTACCACTGCCACAGAACGGGTCTACCAAAATCCGGTCCTTCTTCCATGGGGTCAACATGATTAATGCTGCAGCCAGCGTTTCCTTGATGGGTGCCTTACTGACCATTGTACGGTAACCTCGCTTATGAAGGGACAATCCGGAAGTATCCAGACATATCAGTGCCTCATCTTTCATGAAGGAGATTCTGATGGGATATTCTGCTCCAGTTTCCGGAAACCATTCCATCGAATAGATTTTTTTTAATCGTTCCACTATGGCTTTTTTCACGATAGACTGAATATCGGATGGACTGAAAAGCTTACTCTTCACAGAGGAAGCCTTTGCCACCCAAAATTTACCGTCTGCCGGGATATAGTTTTCCCAAGGCAGCGCTTTTATTTCTTCAAAAAGCTGATCAAAAGTGACTGCTTTAAATTTTCCAACTTTCAACAGGACACGTTCTGCCGTGCGCAAAAAGATATTTGCTCTGCAGATGGCATTTTCATCTCCCGCAAATGTAACTTTCGCATCTTCTACCTGTACAATCTCATAACCAAGATCCTGGATCTCTTTTTTCAGGACAGCCTCCAGTCCAAAATGACAGGGTGCCACCAGTTCAATTCTGTTCATGTTTCATCCTTTCTGTTCCGTACTTCTTTTCTATCTTATCTGCATGGTCTCTGCCTGTCAATCTTTTCTCAGTGAAAATTACCCTCCAACTGTTTTCCGCGATAAGCCTGTATACCGCCTACCACAGAAATTACCTGATATCCCTGTTCCTCCAGCTCACGCGCTGCCTGCATACTCAATCCGCCTCTGTCGCAATAAAGAACGGGAATAGTATTTCCAAGTCCTCTGATCCTCTCTGAGAGCCTCTCATAAGGAATACACACTGCACCGCGAATATGCTGCAGCCGATATTCTGCAGGCTGTCTTACATCCACCAGAAGGTATCTTTTGTCAAATACATAACGGTCTATTTCCTTTGCTGAAATCGTTTCCATCCATTTATGATTCCTTTTCTTCTCTTATAATAGAATATGCATACAAACACCAAAAAGGGACACAGCTTTCGCTGTATCCCCTTCTTTTGCTCTTCCTAATAATTGCAATCATCTGCTTTGTTTTTGGAAGAATTGTTGCTCTTATTTTTGGAAGAGTTCCTGGAATTGGTAGTTCTGTTTTTAGAATCACTGCTGTCATAGCTGCCATTCTCTGAACTGGTTGTGTTGCCTGATCGATTCATATTGTTATTGCTCATGATCATTGCCTCCTGTATTGAATGTTTACAGGAGTAGTATGATCCTTCCACGCAAAAATTATGCATACCGCCATATTATCGCAAAATTTTTCTGATCAGCCAGGAAATCAGCATAACAGCAATGATCACCGGCAACAGATAAATGGCAAGTCCGAGCACTAACACTATCATTGCAATAACAGCCGCCGCAATAAGTGCCATCATCAGCGTTGCCTTCCATCCACTGAATGTATGCACTTTCACGCCTCCCTCTTCATGATCTGCCGGTTCCTCATCAATGGTATACTCCACCTCTGGAGCCTTCATACCAGAAGTTTCCAGAATCGTTCTGGCAATCAGTCTTGGATCTCCCAGTTCTTCCAGTACCTCCTGCTCAGATCTTCCTCTATTCATCTCCTGGCGAATATAATCTTCATAGTAACGCACATGGTCTGTCAACTCATAATCACTGACTTTTCCATACAACGCTCTTCTCAACGTATCAATAAATGCTTCTTTATTCATCATCGTCTCCTTTATATAGACCGATTATACAGAAAAAAGACCATCTGGTCAATTCCAAATGGTCTTAAACGTGCGCGAGAAGATTCGAACTCCCGGCCTTCTGATCCGTAGTCAGACGCTCTATCCAGCTGAGCTACGCGCACATATATAATTGAATAAGTAGATATCTGCATGATGGAAACTCACGCAAATGCCGGCGACCGGGATCGAACCGGTACGGGAGGTAAGTCCCGCAGGATTTTAAGTCCTGTGCGTCTGCCAGTTCCGCCACGCCGGCATCTACAGATTACTCTGTAAAATGGGACCTATAGGGCTCGAACCTATGACCCTCTGCTTGTAAGGCAGATGCTCTCCCAGCTGAGCTAAGATCCCATATTTAATTAAGCGAAGCAATCACTTCAACGACCCGGATGGGGTTCGAACCCACGACCTCCGCCGTGACAGGGCGGCGCTCTAACCAGCTGAGCCACCAGGCCATATAAAATATGCTCTTCAAGTTCTTACAGGTTCATTATAAGTGGACCCACAGGGACTCGAACCCGGGACCATCCGGTTATGAGCCGGAAGCTCTAACCAACTGAGCTATGGGTCCAAGAAGCCGATGATCGGACTCGAACCGATAACCTGCTGATTACAAATCAGCTGCTCTGCCAATTGAGCCACATCGGCATATTTCAGCCCTTATTATAGGCAATGACTCCAAGGGGATTTGAACCCCTGTTACCGCCGTGAAAGGGCGGTGTCTTAACCGCTTGACCATGGAGCCGAATATAAAATTATGCAATGGTTTTTTAAACCAACTCCCCGAGTAGGGCTCGAACCTACAACACCACGGTTAACAGCCGTGTGCTCTACCATTGAGCTATCGAGGAATATGAAGATATTGTACCTTCAAAACTGCATACAGTCAATACTTTTTTCTTTCCAAAACCTTTACCTTAAACCTCTTGGTTAAGCCCTCGACCTATTAGTAACAGTCAGCTTCACGCATTACTGCGCTTCCACCTCTGCCCTATCTACCTCGTCATCTTCAAGGGGTCTTACTAGCTTGTGCTATGGGATATCTCATCTTGAGGGGGGCTTCACGCTTAGATGCCTTCAGCGTTTATCCCTTCCCGACTTGGCTAC
>NZ_DBLYVB010000023.1:0-30759 GCF_057604405.1 Hominiventricola sp. | reverse complement strand
TATAGGTTATAAAAACTATGCCGATATTTTTTGCTGATAATCCCTTATTTACTGGGATCTCATGAAATATCGGCATAGTTTTTTTATCGGTATAAGTCGTGCTAAGCCGATATCGGCTTAACACGACAAATGCGATAGAATCACTGAATTCCACCTACCGGAAGCTGAATCGCCAAAGGAGCGTATTTCCAAGCGATACCGCCCTGTTAAAAGCCCTGTATTTGGCCACTTTTGAGGCTACGAAAAAGTGGCCTACCACAATCCGGGATTGGGGCCAGGTCTATGGAGAACTGAGTATTATGTACGAAGGACGCTTACCTGAATAATCAAAAGACAGCTTAAAAAGACAGGCGGGAAACCGCCTGCCCTTGACATGCCTGTAAGCAACTGTTATATATAAAACAAGGGCGATAAGCCTAATCCGTAAGCTTATTGCCCTTAATTATCATAGAAGAATCTTATTTACAGAGATTTTCTCACACACTCGATTCTACCTCTTTCTGGTATTTTACACCATTTTTACATGCTATCTGGGGATGTTCGGTCAATTGTCCTGTTTCAAAACTTGATTCCACTGGTCATACAATCGAAGAGCTTAAAAAACTTGAATTTTTGCCTAGCGATGATCCTAATACAATACAATTGCCCACCTACATATCTCATCTCCTTGATTTAGAAAATATTGATTGCATTTTACAATATAATGAAAAATATTGGGTTCCTTTAAAAAATCGTTTTCAGGAAGCAATTTCAAAGATTACAGTTTAGAACATTTGTTTTCCTTTCCAGCGAACGATCAGAATTCATATATTGATTAAAAGGCTTAATTAGTTAACCACCCAAACAGAAAAAGATAATATACTTAAGGGAAGACGTAAAAACGTCGGAGTAAGCGCTTTTACATCTCCCCTCTTCTTTATTTTTTTCATTTAATAATTCTGTTTTTGTTTCTGAAATCTCTATTACAAATGAAAGTCTTATTCACAAATTACTCTTTCATACTTATGGTATGTAACCATCCCCTCTGTCATTGCTTTCAACCTGTATTCACCTTTTTTCAGAATCAGTGTATTTCCTTGTACCTCACAATTCATAACCACAAAGTCACCATTATAATCAGCTATTATTGCTTCATTGTTCTCGATAATTTCATATGTTTTCTTGTCCTCGATTCCATAATTCAACGTAGTAACCCATCCTAATCCTACATCCAAAAGATATATTATCATTGATATTCCCAATATGATTTTTTCTATTTTTCCATATTCTTTTTTCTCACAAAAAAATTTTCTTATAATTATTAAGTATGCCAGAAATATATCCACTACTATAAATATCACTAAAAGCACCATATTATCTATTACTTGCTTCAACCAGTTCCATTGGATTGTTTCAATAAGACTACTTGTATATACCAGATTTTGCGTAAAAAGAACTATCAATGTCGCAAAAAACATTAATATTACAAAGATTTTACTTTTTGATTTTTTACTAATATACGCAAATATGAAGGGGGAAACAGCTACAATTATTGTTAAAACCAGAAAATTTATTCTGTCGTCAAATATTGTTGTACCAGAAAAATATCTCTTATCTGCCCCATAAAATTCCGCGCAGGAAATAGAATAAATTTTTGTAACAAAAAAGTTCATTGCTCCTATTATCACAATTGCTGCCGCAAAACCTGTACCTAAAATATTCCATATATTATTTCTACCCCAATTTTTTATATCATCTATAAAAAATATTTTTCCCATATCTTATATACTCCTGTTCTTTAAAATTTCAAAAAATATGACTGTCCTGTCTTTACGTGCCATATATTATTCCTCCCGGAAAAAATCAATGGTTTTTAAGGATGGAATTGCACCATATTTCCCCAACAAATAATTTTTTTCATAACTTTCATCTTTTCGAATTCTAGAACCATCTTCATCAATAAAATCTGCCAATGAATACAATGTGGATAATCCCATGTCATCCTTCTCTGTGAACCAGATTTCATCCCGGCGCAGCAACTGATTTGATAACTGCCATGTATCATGCGTGGTAAATACCAGCTGTGCATGATTTACATTCACTTCCGGATTCAGAAATGTAAGAATGAAATTTCGTACAAGCAGAGGATGTAATCTGGCATTTAATTCATCTACAAAAAACACACCGCCATTTTTCAACGCTTCCTGCAGTTCCGGATATAACGAAAACATTTTTAAAGTTCCAGCTGATTCATGCGCCAATGGAATTTTCGCCATTTCATCTGAATTAATTTTTTTATGGAGCGCATCTATCATATATCTTTCTTCTTTCGAATCATCCTGTGTGGGAACTTTCGTGACCTCAAATCCTTTAATTGTCTCATCAAAAGAGGAAAAGTATTTTATAACATGATTCCGTACCCGTTCATCTTCAATAAATTTGTCAGGAAGCATACGCGACATGAAGAAATTTGTAGCCGCGTCACCAAAATCTGCAAATTCATTATTTAAAAACCAGTCACGAACTAGTTTACATTTAGCAACTTTCAGTTTTGCTCCTAATGATACAATCAGCACCTGCTTTTCCAATGCAATCTCAATATTTTCTCTGCTGGTTTTCGGAATGCCGGCAAGATCCAAAGTATGTTCATCCCGATAAAATATACTGGAATATTTACGGGCTGTTTTTGCTTTAGAATTCAGCCATTCTTCTGTCACACCTGTTTTTCCAATGCAGAAACCATAATTATAGCTTTTTTGTGCCTTGTCACCCGGAATGGTAAAATATACCTCAAAACTTGTATCCGCATTTTCCGATGACGTATCAAAAAGAAATGGACACGGTCTGATATCATCAAAGTCCTTTTCTTCATCCCCATATTTAAAGGAATTTACGACATATTTGCTCATATATTCAAAAGCCCCATAAACATTGGACTTTCCGCTTGCATTTGCTCCATACACTGCAGCTACCGGCAATATTTTTTCGCTGCCCACAGATACTACTCTTTCTGAAAACTCTGTCATTTTAGCAGCAGATAAATCCAACGTGGCTTCATCCCGAAATGATTTATAATTTTTAAAATTAAACTGAATCAGCATTATAGCAACCCTTCCTTTCATCTTTTATTATATGCCAAAACTGCAAAAAATCAACACTCAAATACGACTTTTTCTCATTTAAATGTTGATTTTTATCCAAAAACGCTGTGATTCTGATGCAATCAGACATTTCACATATATGCTCTACTATTTTCAAATCTTACCGCTCCATCAATTCTCTGCTGAGCATCCTCACCTGGCCAATCTGCTTTTCAAACATCATATCCCACAAATCCAGGCATTGTTCTGCTATTTTTTTATCTTTCTCCCTTGCAGATCCTGCGCACTCATCATACAGATCAAGAACCAGTTTTGAAATCTCCCGGTCTGGTCTCCAGAGACTTTTTTCTGCAGCGCATTCTCTGCTCAGAATATTTCTACATAAAGTAAGAATCAATTCTGCATATTCTTTGACAGAACCAGGTTCTGCTTCCAGAAAGCGCGAAAAGTCATATACTACTCTGCTGTCTAACTTTCCACTCATTATTTCTAATAGAAACTCGGCATCATTCTCCGCACTGATAAAATGTTCCCGGAAAATTCTGGAAAGTGCCCCTCTGTTACTGTTGGAAAAATCTTTACAGCTGAGAATAAGCATCTTTGCCTTTTCATGTTTTTCACCCACCCGGAGATACACAATCGCCATCTGTAAAATTGCATTTACCTGTAACTCATTCAGTCTTTCTGGATTTTCCACAATCTCTGCAAAAGCATCCGACATCATATAAAGTTCACAGAGCGTATATCCTGCCATCTCTATCAGAATCTCTTCCGTTGAGTCGAACCCATTTCTTATAATCTTCGATACTTTTCTGCTATATTTCGGATACAGCTTATATAACATTCCCTTTGATTTTCGAAATGCCAGCATTCTTACATCTGATTGATAAATACGCAGTATCTTCTCCGCCGCCCAAGACAGATCCATTTTCATGACAGGATACAGCGCAAATAATGCTGCCATTTTGGCAATTGGATGATCATCTGCTGCCATTTGTTCAATGGTATCCCGAAAACTTGTAAGAAGCTCCAGATTTTCCTCTAAAAGATGTCCTATTGCTCTGCAGGCGGTACCTTTTCTACAATTCATCACATGACCAAGCAGTTTCTCCGCATCCTGATTCTTTTCCTCCTGCCATGTATTATCTTCCTTACATCCTGCTGCAATCTGTTTTAAAGTTGCCAGAGTATCTTTCGACCAGTTCCTGTTGTTCGTATTCAGAATAATGTCACAAAAGTAATGCGATCTCGTTCCATCTGTTCCACATGGAAATGTGCGAAAAAGTTCTTCCAGCAATTCCGTGGAAACGGTATCCAGATGTTCACTGAAAGCAATACCGGCATATAGAGATTCGATGTAAACTGTTAATATCTGTGCCTGATGCTTCAATACCAACTGAATCATTTCTTCTATATTCTCTTTCACTACGGCGGTGAAATCTCTGGCATATGTTTCCAGAGAACTCTCTATAAATCCCCCTTCTACACTTTTCCACGATGCATTTTTCCGGGTTTTCATCTTCTGATTTGTAATAATTTGCAGCCATTGCCCGGAACCGATATTTTTCCCGGCTACCGGCGAAGCCACCCATCCACAGTTATCTTCCCCTTTTTTATAAGCAGTATCGAATTTTTCAAAACGCCGGTTCAAAACCTCCAGAAGATCATGACTCTTTGATGACTGCCTTTCTTCAGGAATGCACGGAAGCAGTTCATATTGCAGCTCTCCCCATACTGGCCAATAACCTTTTCTCTCTTTACGCCACTTATATTGTCTCGCAATATCCGCCGGACAATAGTTTGCTACTTTTTCTTCAAATTTTTCCAATACGCGATCCGTACAATAAGCTGTACATTTTTTCAAAATGTCTTTAGCATAATTTAATTCATTGCATTCGCCGCTGGTATATTCCCTGCAGTTTTCTTCCGGAGCAAGTGCCAGATATTCCATGATCTGGTCACTGTGCTCTTCAGGCAGAAAACGCAATCCATAGAGGATGATCTCATTCTTAACAAGAGATTCCGCCTTCATGTAAATCTTACAAACATTCCAGAACTCCTCTGAATCTTTTAGCGCCATGGTTTTAAATGCTTTTTTCAACAGATCTACAGCTGTCCGCTGACATGTATATTCTGAGATTTTCCGTTCCGACCAGTCTCCATAGCGAATTTTCCATGCCTTTCCCGCAGGCAGATATTTTATAAGCTGCCGGATTGCATAAATTGCATTCTCCCTATCTATTTCGTCGTCCTGCTGAAACCATTCATCCGTGTGCAAAGATTTTTTATTTTTCAGACATACTTCCAGAAGTCTGATCTTTCTTCTGCATAACTTCTGATCATTCTTTTCCTTCTCAATATAAATCTGTTCCAGCAATTCAGGATACTTTTCATAAAATTCCATTCTCAGTTCAAAGATTGCACCACATTCAAATGCCACACTATACCAAAAGCAATCTATAAACTTTCTGTCGTCTTCTGCATTTCTGAAAGCATTCTTTCTGATAAATGCCGCATCTTCATCATCCAGCTCTTCGCCAACACTTCTCAGCAAAACAAATACCTGCTCTTTTTTATCCGGATCTTCGTACCATTTCTGCAAGATTCCTTCTTTGAGTAAAACATGTATCATTCCATGATTTCCCATAAATACCTGTGAAATCAATTTTTCTGCATAAGGCTCTTCCTCGCAGTTTTCCAGAATAAAATCACGGATGACTTCATCTGGCTTCTGAATCTGTCCAAGTAATTCATAAAACAGATATTTTACATAATATCTCACCTGAGGAGACTCAAGCATTGCTTTTCCGGCCTGTACAAAATCCCCACTGCTGCACTCCAGTAAGTTTTGCAGAAACATCTGGATCTGATAACGCTTACTCGGAGTCTGATGTTCCCTGGTACCTGTGATTTCTTCAATGCTACAGTTATCATAGAATTTTTCCATCATTCTTTTGGAAACAAAATAGTCAAAAATTGACTGATGTGCAAATCCAATCTTGCCATCATCTCTGACCAGCATTTCTGCTGAGATCAAATAGTCCAGCCCCGCTTTGTCTACATCCAGAATGCGTTCCGGCAAATATAATCTGCCTGTCTGATCCAGTCTCTGTACCGTATCCGTTAATGTATTTCTCACCACCGACTCCGAAACTCCGTTCTGATCACTGTTACGCCTGATCTGATCGTACCATGCATCTATCAGATGACTTGTCGTCTGGCAATCCCCGCTCGTATGCACTTCATCCAAATGCTGCCATATGTAAAGATTACTCGGAGTCCGCAGTAACTGTTTCGTCTTTTCCCGCAATGTCTCATATCTCTGCCCAACAACAGTCCTTACTGTCGACTCATCAAGTTTGCCAACTTCCACATTCTCCCATTTCTTTCTTTTTTCGCCTTCCACAAATAAAGATTTAATATTGGCATCATTTTTCAAATCATAGGAACGGCATACAAAAATCATGACAATTTTATGGGTCCGCGATCTGTTCAGATTTTCCACTTTCTTAATAAGCTGCATGCAGACAGATACCGCTTCATAGGAATTTGCCTGCGTCCAGCGTAACGCATCCAGTTGATCAAGAATCAAAACTGCCGGTGTACTTTTTGCTATAGCATCCAATACTGCTGCGACAGAGCATGGAAATCCCAGTTGTTTTTCCCACTCTGCGCTGTTGATCTTTGGCATTTTACGGTCGAGTTTGATTGCCAGATAGGGAATCTCTTTATCCTGGCAATGACGAATAATTGCTTCCGTACATCCGCTCTTTCCGCATCCTGCACTTCCGCTGATAATAAAAGAGTTTTCATTCTCCACATGATGAATACAGGTTTCAAATTCCGACCGCGGGATCAAACCTTCTCTCAACGTTTTAAAACTGGTACTGTATTCCTGATTCAGTGCAGTGACTGTCGGCATCATTCTAGAATCATGCTCCAGATTACGTTCTTCGATGCCCTGCCTTTGAAAAAAATCCAGTAATGTGTGAATGGTGATCTCACGTCCCCAGATATGATTGTCTATCACAAAAGTAACTATCGCATTATAAACGATCTGCTCATCTGTGCAGAAAAGGAGACCGATCTTGTTACGAAGTCTTTCTCTTATCTCATCTTCTGAACACTGCTTCATATGGATCCGTCTCAGATAATCCATACTAATCCGGATATCCTGTTTCTGCGTACAATCCAGATTCATTGCTTCACAAAATGACTTATAAAACTTCTCCGTGTCTTTACTGGTTTTTATCTGATATTCATAAAAATCATCCGGATTCCCATTGGTATTCAGTACTCTGGAATTTAAATCCATTAATGCACTGCATCCAATCGGGCTTACCAGTGCTACATGCCTCTCAGCTCCCCGGTTCAGCTGCATATGCCAGGCGTCCATCACTCCCCTTGCCTTTAAATCCCCAATTGTCCAGTATTCCTTACTCGCATTCCGAAGCTTACACTGCTGATGCTCTTTTATCCCACTTTTATCTGTAACAAGAATATCTGTCCCCGTTTCATCAGCACCTATTGCTTCTATTACCACACTGTCTTTCGTCTCATTTACCAGATTCAGTAATTCATCTATGATGCACATGAGTTCATATCTGTTACCCGCTTTGTCTGCTCTTCCACCCAGTTCCAGTGCCATCTGCTGTACCTCCAGCTTTTTATCATGGTTACACTATATCATAATTTTTAGATACTTTTTTCTCCATAAGACAAATTTTTTCCAGATCAATGGGCAGTAATGGAACTGTTCACTGTATATATCCAGCATCCAAAGTTAACTTACACAACAGCACCCGTATGCAGAAAAAGCAGGATGTGCATCACTGCCCGTCCTGCTTATACCGGTCTGCTTTATTATTTTATAATTCCTCTACATAATAGATCAGTTTTACAGATCCCGAAAAACTTCCTTTTCCTTTGACCATGATCCGGTTATTGCCCGGTTTCACAACATTAGGATATTTTACAATATAATCCTGACCTTCTACACGGGTCTTGCCTACATAGGTCACCGTGATATCCGGATATGGTCTTGTTATAAGTAAGATTGACACCAGGTGTCAGTTCGCTTCCCGTATACAGGAATTTTTTCCCGTTTACTTTTGCTCTGATCTTCTTGGCAACGGTCTGGGGCTGAATTGTAAAATATACATGTTTCACACCGCTGTAACCATTTGCCTCAATACCACGGATTAGGATCACTGCTGTTCCAGCATTTACATTATTTTCATAAGATACGGTGTAATGCTTACCCTGTTTCAATTTTTTTCTTGTCACAGGATCTTTTACCATAATCTTCGGGGTAATACCTTTTCCGGTGTAACTCTGTGTCTTTATGTTTCCAACAGTTACATTCAATGTATCCGGTTCCGGCTCTTCAACGGTTGCTTCCGGCTGTGATGGGGCAGATGACTGCGATGGGGCAGGCGGCTGCTCAGGAACAGATGGCTTCTGGGGTAGTCGGAGCAAATGGCTTAGTCGGGCTACTCGGCTGTGACGGAGTAGTTGGTTCACTTGGCTGTGATGGGGTGCTCGGCTGTGGCGGAGTGGTCGGTTCACTCGGGGTTGGTGTTTCCTTCTCAATAATTCTGAACGACGTCTCTTTGGTAGAACTATAGTTACCCATCCCTGTAATAACAACTTTTGCAGTTCCAGCTTTTGTATTATCGCTATAGGAAACTGTATAATCTACATCTTCCTCCAGTTTCTTCCCATTATCGGTTACTGTCAGTTCCGGTTTTAAGGCATCTCCTGTATAGTACTGATCAGAAACAGGTTCTATGGCAACATCAGAAATACTTTTCTGTTCAATAACATAGGTTTTTGTCACAAGCCCGCTGTAATTGCCTTTACCGGTTACTGTGATCTCATAGGTTCCGGCATTTTTCATCTGATCGACAAAAACATCATCTTTTTTTATAACTATTGTATAATCCGTATCATTCTTTAAAATGGTATCTCCATCTGTTACTGCAATTAACGCTGTCCGTTCTGTTTCGCTTCCATCGTATTCTTTTGCATCGGTCAAGAGTGCTACCATCGAATCGGTGATATTCTTCGTAGCCGCTGGTACTGTATAATTTTCAGAGGATAAGGTTAATACATCCGTGTTATATAATGATCCGGTCTTTGTATCATATAGATATGTAATTTCGCGGGATGAACCATAATAAGTGGTAAGGGATGCCAGATATCCGGTTGAAACAGTTCCTGAAACGCCAGCCAAAAACAATTTGTCCGGAAACCCTGCCGATATCGTACCTCCCTTAGTTCCATCACAGTTTGTCACATCTGCCAGGTAGTTTTTCCCATCTTCCATCCGGACAATATTCCACATATGGCCTCCGCCATTCATCGTACCTGTCACTGTATAACAATTGATCTGATCACTACGAAAGGATGACAGATCACACAGATACTGAAATGCTTTGGAATATCCTTCGCACACGACGTTGGTATCCGGATTTCCGTCAAATACATAAATTAACTGCCACGGATCTCCATAACCATGGACACTTACATAATCCTCTTTTGCCGCTGCACTATGATAGGATACCAGGTCACAGATTTTCTGGCGGTATGCAGACAATTTCTCATAATCGGACTTTGATGTGTTTTCTGAAACAATATCCTGGGCATTTTTTGCAGCTTTAGATGCCGCTGAAGCTTTCTCTGGATCAATATAATTCTTATTTACATTCTCTTCGGTATCTGCCGGATCTGTTCCCTGATATGCGGACACCGGTGTAAAATACACAGTCAGGTTATACACATATGCGGTTGAACCTGCTGTACCGATATGATATCCCCATGAAGCTGCACCTTTTACCACTTTATTATACCAGTACATATCGTAGGGGCAGTCTACCAGAAGAGTGGATATAATCTCACTCATCTGTATCTTATTTGCAAAAGCTTCTCTTGCTTCTTGTTTTAAAGTATCTCCTGTTGCTTCCGTCTCCCATATAATGTCAAGATCATACGGGATTGCAACAACCGCAGTTCCGCCTTCATTGGCGATCTTATTTACAAGAGCTTTTAATTGACGGTAAATACTAAGATTTAAATCTTCAAATTTATCTTCTCCATAATTCGCATAAATAGATGCATCATCATTTCCATACAGTACCTGTTCTACATGTCCTGCAAAGAGTTCGTCGTTATCCGGCAGTTGTTCCAGAATCTCCGGATCGATCTCTACGGTTTCCTCGACTGTCAGATTCTGCTCCTCTGCTGATTCTTCCGCGCGCACTTCCATCACGCAGGAGTAATCAACAGCAGAACTCATCATCGCAGCTGCCAGAGCAACTGCAAGCAGACGTTTTTTTACTATCTTACTCTTCATTGGCAACCCTTTCTATAACACACCATTCTGCTACTCTTCCCCCAATGCCAGTTCTTTCCACGTACTCAAGGACTTCTCAATGGCTTTCTCGAATGCTATTTTATCTCTTTTCTCGATTGCATCCAGAATGCTGTCATGGTCCTTGGTCACCAGTGAGGAATAATCTCTGTTCGCCGTATAAAGGGATGGCAGACACAGTTCCAGCACACTTTTTCCGATACAGACGACGAACGGGTTATGGGTGCATTCATAGATGGTATTATGAAATTCCATGTCATTGCTTACGGAGACTTTTCCTTTTTTGAAATCCCGCTTTGTCTTTTCATGGACTTCTCTTAATCTCTGGATATCTTCCTCAGAAGCATTATCAATCGCCAATATTCCGCCTGAGATTTCAATCATCTTTCGGAATTCTACCAGCTTTTCCTTGCTCTCTGTCTTGCTCTGCAAAATCAACTGAAAAATCAGAGGATTCATAATATCGGAGTCCACGCTTGTCCGCACTCTGCTGCCGTTGCCTTTACAGATTTCCACAACCCCCATTGCTTCCAGCATTTTAATTGCTTCCCGGATGCTGGATTTTCCAACGCCAAGGCGCTCTGTCAGTTCATTTTCTGAGGGCAAATATTCTCCCGGAACAATTTCGCCGGAAATCAGTCCTTCTTTTATTTTCTCAACCACCATTTTGGATAATGACTGTCTTGGTACCGGCGTCATCCATCCTTCATTCTGTTTTGCCATAGTTCTACCTCATTTTCCATTTTTATCATCATATAATATTTCGTTTCAAAAGTCTATATTTGGTAAAAATATATAATTTTTAAATCAATTTTTGTTGCATTAAGTCAATTTTCACAAATCCATATTGACTTTTATTGGTTTCCATGTTACTGTTCAGACATCAGATGTCTTATATCTCATCAATTTAAAGGAGGGCCTTACAATGGCAAATATTTATTACGATCAGGACGCAAATCTGGAACTTATCACAGACAAAACTGTCGCAATTATCGGTTACGGAAATCAGGGACGCAGTCAGGCATTGAACATGCGTGATTCAGGAGTCAAACATGTCATCGTAGGCAGCCGCCATGATTATTGCTATTAAGATTTACACGGTACTGCTGGATAAGGGCATGTGGAATTCCAAACAGGACGAAACAGGTATTGAAGTTTATGAAGAAACAAAATCTGGCAAGGAAGAAAATCAGCCATCTTTCTTCATGTCACTTCTTCCGGTTATTCTTCCTGTTGTCCTGATTCTCATTGGAACCGTTGTCGGTGCCGTTATGGAAGAAACACCTGGCTGGATTTCATTTATCAGTAATAAATCCATTGCACTTCTGATTGGTGCACTTGTTGCTTACCTGGTTTCTTCTAAAAATATGAATCGGGATGAACGTGAAGCTTCCGTCACAGAAGCGTTAAAGAGCTGTGGTATTGTCCTCATGATCACAGGTGCCGGCGGCTCCTTCGGAGCTATTATCAGTGCAACGGGTCTCGCAGACATGCTTGCCGGAACGATCCAGAATATTTCCGCATCACCGGTAGTTGCGCTTCTGATTGCCTTTGTCATTGCCGCCATTTTCCGAATTGCACTTGGATCCGGAACCGTGGCTTCCATCACAACCATGACGATTATGGCTTCTGTTCCTGCTGCTGTAGGAATGCATCCCGTATGGCTGGCCATTGCCTGCCTGTCCGGTTCCCTAAGCTGCGGTCACGTGAATGACAGTGGTTTCTGGGTAAGTGCTAACCTGGCCGGATTTACCATCACTGGAGGATTAAAGAGTTATACCCTCGGAAATGCTATCACCGCTGTCTTTGCAATGCTGTTTGCAGTTGTTGGCTGTCTGGTCATTCCGTTATAAAAGATCTGTAGCCTGGGCATCGAATGATGCCTGGGCTTTTTCTTGCCGTTCATAATTTGTTCATTTATCTTTCAAAAAAGGTTCATGATCTGCACACGATTCCTTCACGATTATTGCATATAATAAAACCATCAAAAACAAAGAAGCCAGCTAATACTTTTTAAATAAACTTTTTCATAATAATGCCGGAGAAGCAGTCTCCGGCATCCTCCCTTTCTAGGTTCTCCTTTTGGAGGACCTTTTTTCATGCCTGTGGTGGAAAGCTGGGGCGGCACGGCTAACACGCGGGGAACGGGGCGGCGCTGCGGATTGCCCGGCCACGAAAAAATCCGGGGCTGTTGCAAAATAGATGGAGTAATCATCTATGGAGCGGCAGCTCCTTTTTGTGCCAAAAAAAATGAAAAAGCAGGCTCCGAAGAACCTGCCATTCATGGTATAATAAATTATGTCAAGTAAAATACCAAAAGAATTATACCGAATTCAATGAAACTTCGTCCAGATCCGTCAGCACCATTCCGCCAGCTGACGTAAGAGAGTCGTTACTGTAATGGATAAAACTGTCTCCCTTGGTACAGACACGCACCTGCTCTGCATCCGTAAATACCAGGCTGTCATCCGCCCTAAAATGAAGTGCAGAATCGGAAGCAAAATTCATGGTCTTCACTTCCATCTGCTGACCATCCTCCGTCACCGCCACGTCCAGAACATACCCATCTGACGGAAAACGGGGCTTTGCCTTGTCGCCAAGCACCACTCCTCCGATGGTCATTCCTATTGTTCCGGTCAGAACCACTGCCGTCAGACTTACAGCTATTTTATTTTTCAAAAACAGTTGAATCATATCCTTACCTCATTCATTTTTAACACTTTTTTTACATCATTTTTATGTAAATTGGTCATACCAAAACATGCTTAATAGAGGGCAGAATCACCTTCCTTGACCCTCTATATAGATAAGATAATATTAGTCCCTTTTTTTTTAGTCCTGTCAATATTTCCATCGAAATTTTCGACATATTTTTGCAACTTTTTAACTTTTTGGAATGTAAAAAATGATCTTTATTTGCCTTTTGGGTCTCGGGCTAAAAAAATGCCGGGGCAGTTCCAATGTGAGAACTGCCCCGACATTTGCTCTTCTTATTTATTATATTTCTTTTTTCAATACTCTGGCTGCAATCTGTATATCTTTTTCCTCTGGATATGCCCTGAACAGTTCTTCCATCTTTTTTATATCATTTACTGAAAGTTTCAATATTTTCGCTGTATCCTCCGCTGGTCTTTTATTTTCAAATTGAAAACGCGCAACACTTATTTCTGTGAGAATTCGACCCTCTTCACGACCTTTTTCTATATCCAATACTTTTTCTTCCCACTTCTGCATATACTTCACTCCCATCTCCTCGCTTGCCTTGATCTGGCTGACATGTTTATGAATCTTTTTTAGTTTCTCATTCGCACTGTTCTCTGCGAGAGCTGCATCTGTGCTTTCCATATATTTTAGAAACTCAGTCAGTTCAGGTGACACCTCTTCCGGATTTTTTCCGTGGCTGTTGAGAAAGATTCTGATTGCGCCATCTTCCATTGATAGTGCCGGATTTTCATCACATCGGGAACGGAATGTATATTGATATCGTCCTTCGCCAAACAGATCAAACGGTGTAATCATGATAATACAAGTATCGTTCATCTGATTAAAATTGATTTCTCCTGGTTCAAGCAGGGAAGAATCTATCAAACTTTGATAAAAACGACTCCTTTTCACAAGATCTTTCTTTTCTGCCTTCTGTGCCTCTGTATTATAAATCCGTTTTTCCTGATCTATAGCGTAGACATCCAGACGAATTGAACGCAGCCATGGCGCGGTACGGATTTCTTTCTCCGTCTGCGCCGGTGTCAGCAGTTTTAAATTGTCATCTCCAAATATAATCTGTAATACTGCTTCATGCGCCTCCGGAATATCCATCGTCTCATCAAACAAAAATTTGTCAAACAACGTCAGTTCCTGAAGTTTCTTCATAGGTGTGCTCCTTCCTTTGCCGTATAGAACACCGGAAGGAATGCTCTCTCGTAATCCTATCTTATCACAGGTATATCATCTCGAAAAGCTTCTTTTCCATTCCCGCTGTTCCATATGCACTTGTGTTGTCATTGTCGGGAATGTTGCTCGATCTGAGCTTCCGAAAATGAATTTCCTTGATTTAACAGATACTTTACAGAAATGAATTCTGTATGCAAATATTATAACATACAGTTTCTCTAAATACAACTATTCTATCAGAATCCAGATCTCCAATCGTTACGACTCAGAGATTGTTATGCGTCACGAACTCGGGGAGTTGTTCTGTGTCAAGATCCATGGACTCCAGTAATAGCCGGCGTCAGCCGCGGTGAAATCTCGCCCGCTTGGGTATATGTACTCCGTGCAAGCTTAAAAACCCAATTTTCTTCTGATTTCTGGGATTTTGTGGATTTTATACCTCTTGCGCAGAGAAGGTTGGGCAGATAGATCTATTCTATGGCACTGACACCCATTATGATAAGAATTGTTGGGTGTACAGGGAAGCTCTGTGGCTATCTGCCCGGTCTCCTTCTGAATATGCTGGAAAGCGGCTGAAAATGGCGGTTTCAAAGCGCCTAGCCAATCACCATCGGGCAGCAGGGAAAATCTCTGTTCTATATGCCCACGCAAGAGGTTCCTATGGCGGATGGGCCAGAACTCATGTAAACAATCTGGAAAGAAGAAAGTTTGTTGTGGCGCGTGGTGATGAGATGGCAGGACTCAGTAGAATGCCGGAGCAGCCACTCAGACGCAGAAAGTCCGGAAGGCCTCGCGATCTTCCGGACTTTCTGTTATTTATTCACAAACATCCGCTTTCAAAATTCTGGCTGCGATCTGCACATCTGTTTCTTCTGGATATTCTTCTAACAGCTCGGCTACTTTTTTAATATATTCTGGCTCAAGTACCAAAAGCTCTGCTGTTTCCTCTGGAGTTCTCTGAACCTGCTCAATTTGGTTTCGAATAATATATATTTCTGAAGCTCTGCCTTCTGCCTTCCCTTCTGCTCTTCCTTCTTCTCTATCAAGCACTTTTTCTTCCCACTTCTGCATATACTTCACTCCCATCTCCTCGCTTGCCTTGATCTGGCTGACATGTTTATGAATCTTTTTTAGTTTCTCATTCGCACTGTTCTCTGCGAGAGCTGCATCTGTGCTTTCCATATATTTTAGAAACTCAGTCAGTTCAGGTGACACCTCTTCCGGATTTTTTCCGTGGCTGTTGAGAAAGATTCTGATTGCGCCATCTTCCATTGATAGTGCCGGATTTTCATCACATCGGGAACGGAATGTATATTGATATCGTCCTTCGCCAAACAGATCAAACGGTGTAATCATGATAATACAAGTATCGTTCATCTGATTAAAATTGATTTCTCCTGGTTCAAGCAGGGAAGAATCTATCAAACTTTGATAAAAACGACTCCTTTTCACAAGATCTTTCTTTTCTGCCTTCTGTGCCTCTGTATTATAAATCCGTTTTTCCTGATCTATAGCGTAGACATCCAGACGAATTGAACGCAGCCATGGCGCGGTACGGATTTCTTTCTCCGTCTGCGCCGGTGTCAGCAGTTTTAAATTGTCATCTCCAAATATAATCTGTAATACTGCTTCATGCGCCTCCGGAATATCCATCGTCTCATCAAACAAAAATTTGTCAAACAACGTCAGTTCCTGAAGTTTCTTCATAGGTGTGCTCCTTCCTTTGCCGTATAGAACACCGGAAGGAATGCTCTCTCGTAATCCTATCTTATCACAGGTATATCATCTCGAAAAGCTTCTTTTCCATTCCCGCTGTTCCATATGCACTTGTGTTGTCATTGTCGGGAATGTTGCTCGATCTGAGCTTCCGAAAATGAATTTCCTTGATTTAACAGATACTTTACAGAAATGAATTCTGTATGCCAATATTATAACATACAGTTTCTCTAAATACAACTATTCTATCAGAGTCCAGATCTCCAACCGTTACAGCTCAAAGATTGTTATGTGTCACGAACCTGGAGAGTTGTTCTGTGTCGAGATCCATGGACTCCAGTGATAGCCGGCGTCATCCGCGGTGATACCAGGGCAGCGTTTGCGTTGATAGCCGGCGTCGTTCGCGGCGAAATCTCGCCCGCTTGGGTACATGTACTCCGTGCAAGCTTAAAAATCCAATCTGCTCCTGATATCTGGGATCTTGAGGGTTTTATGTCGCTTGCGCAGAGGCAGTTGGGCAGATAGATCTGTTCTATGGCACTGGCACCCATTAAGGAAAGAATTGTTGGGTGTACAGAGAAGTTCTATGGCTATCTGCCCGGTCTCCTTCTGAAAGCACCATATAATGGCTAAAAAGGCGGTTTCAAAGCGCCTAGCCAATCACCATCGGGCGGCAGGGAAAATCTCAGCTCTATATATCCAAACAAGTTCAGAACACATAATGCAGAAAATCCAAAAGGCCTCTCGTTCTTCAGTACCTTCTTAAATTGCCTGATTCTCTGTTTATGGTTCTCTGCTCATGGTTCTCTGTTCAAAAAAATATCGGGGCAGTTCCTGTATAGGAACTGCCCCGGCATTTACTCTTCTTATTTATTGTATTTTTTCTCGATCTCGATAATCTTCTGTACACGCTCTGCATGTCTTCCGCCTTCGAATTTGGCACCAAAGAATGCATCCAGAATCTTCTTTGCCAGTTCATCTCCTACGACACGGGCGCCGAATGCAATGATCTGTGCGTTATTGTGTCTCACGGTCATCTCTGCGGAGTAGGGCTCGCTGCAGACTGCTGCACGGATACCCGGCACTTTGTTTGCTGCCAGAGAGATACCGATACCGGTTCCGCAGATCAGAACACCTTTCTCTACTTCACCAGCTATAATTGCTTCCGCTACTTTCTGTCCCTGATCCGGATAATCTACACGGACAGATGCATCATATGCACCATAGTCTACACACTCATACCCCTTCTCGGTCATGTACTCCATCAGTTCTTTTTTCAGATTAATTGCTGTATGATCGCAGCCAAATCCAACCTTCATCTTCGTTCCTCCTCATGGAAAATCTCTCAATGAAGTTATTATAGCAGTTATCTGAGCAAATGAAAACCCCCGGCGTTGCAACACCGGGAGTTTGCAATATTCTTTTAGACCTCGAACATCAGCTCGCCATAGGTCGGTACCGGCCAGTACTCGCTGTCCACGATCGTCTCCAGCTCATCAATCGGAGCTCTCAGAGCTGCCATAGCCGGAAGTACGGTGTCGTGATATTCTTTTGCGGTCTCAGCGGCATCGGTCACTTTCTTCAGTTCATCCAGCGCTTTCTGCGCATCTGCAAGAAGGGAGCTTGCTCTTACCAGAATGGTCTGCTGAGCAGAAGTATCCGCCTGAGCATAAGCACTCTTAACGGTGTTCATGGAAGAAGCCACGCTGTTGACAAATGCAATCACGGACGGAATATACAGCTTGGATGCCATATCGATCATGGTACGTGCCTCGATGTTGATGAGACCTGCATACTCTTCCAGCTTGATCTCTTTTCTTGCTTCCAGCTCTCTTGCGGAGAGAACACCCAGTTTCTCGAACATCTCGATGGTGGAGGGCTCTACGTAAGCCGGGATGGCATCTACGATACTCTTTACATTCGGAAGACCTCTCTTGGCAGCTTCTTCTACCCACTCATCGGAATAGCCGTTGCCGTTGAAGACAATGTCTTTGTTCTCTTTCATGGTCTTGTAAATGTAATCAATGACAGCCTTTTCAAAGTCCTCTGCGCCTTCCAGAGCGTCGCATGCTTTGTTGAAGGACTCAGCCATCATGGAGTTCATAACGGTATTTGCATCACCGATGGATACGGAGGAAGCTACCATACGGAACTCAAAACGGTTGCCTGTAAAAGCAAAAGGTGAAGTACGGTTTCTGTCGGTCGGGTCTTTCGGCAGTACCGGAAGGGTGCTGACACCAAGATCCAGGGTCTCAACAGTTGCACAGGGCAGCTTTTCGAAGGGAACGCCTGCTACGATGGCATCTACGATCTCGCCCAGCTGATCGCCCATATAGATAGAGATGATTGCTGGCGGTGCCTCGTTGGCTCCCAGTCTGTGATCGTTACCGGTGTTGGATGCCGCTGCACGTAAGAGCAGGGAATGTTTCTTCACTGCTTCCATCAGGCATGCCAGCACTAACAGGAACTGCAGGTTCTTGTTGGGCTCTTTGCCCGGTTTGAACAGGTTCACACCATTGTCGGTACCCAGGGACCAGTTGTTGTGTTTACCGGAACCATTGACACCTGCGAAGGGTTTTTCATGAAGCAGGCAGGCCAGCCCATGTTTGGTAGCAGTGCTCTTCAATACATCCATTACCAGGAAGTTGCTGTCCAGTGCTGCATCAGCCGGAGCAAAGATCGGTGCAATCTCATGTTGTCCCGGAGCCACCTCGTTGTGCTGGGTCTTTACGGTGATACCCAGCTTCCACAGCTGCTCATCCACATCTGCCATGAAGTCTGCAATCTTGGTCTTCAGCGGTCCGAAGTACTGGTCTTCCATCTCCTGTCCTTTCGGTGCCGGTGCTCCGAAAAGAGTACGTCCTGCATAGATCAGATCCGGGCGCTCCAGATATTTTTCACGGTTTACAATGAAATATTCCTGCTCAGGTCCCACATAAGCCCGCACTTTCTTTGCTTCGGTATTACCGAACATTTTTACGAAACGAACACCTGCTTTGCTCACTGCATCACATGCTTTCAGGAGCGGAGTCTTAGTATCCAGAGACTCACCGGTGTATGCACAGAATGCAGTCGGAATACAGAGGATGCCGTCTTTTACATAAGCCGGTGATCCCACATCCCATGCAGTATATCCTCTTGCCGCACAGGTGGCACGCAGTCCACCGGAGGGGAAAGAAGAGGCATCCGGCTCGCCCATCAGCAGGTCCTTACCGGAAAAGCTGTTCTCAATCTTGCCGCCCTTCGGGATATCAGCAAAGGAATCATGTTTTTCAGCACCGATGCTGACAATGTAGGGCTGAAAAATATGGGTATAATGGGTAGCACCCTTCTCGATTGCCCATTCCTTCATGGCTTTTGCCACAATGTCCGCAAGCTCCAGAGTAACGTCTCCGCCCTCTTCCATCAGTTTTACCATCTGCTTGTAGGTCACTTCCGGCAGACGCTCTTTCATGACTGCCTCGTTGAATACGTCCTGACCAAATACCTCAGCCACATTTACGCTCATACTTTTTCTCCATCCTTTCCCTTGGTACTGGCAAAGTAACAAAAAAAGACGCTCCTCCCTTATGGGTGGAACGCCTTTGTTCTCTCAATATTGCTTATTCTGTTCTTCGCCGGAAAAACTTTTGTTTTCCCTTTGTTGTATACAAAAATACACGATAAACTTAAAAAATGCAAGTGTTTTTCTTTTTTTCGTTAATTTTTTCTAATTTCCGGTACGGATCAGCAAGGCCTTCTGGTGATTTTTTATGACCACATCCGCATAATTGCCACCATATTCCCCGTCCAGTGTCCAGGGAATCAGCTGTTCCGCAAAAATCTCCAGATTTGCCGTGCAGAAAGATACCATATACTTAGAATCCATCTCTTTTAAGACGATGGCTGCCAGAATCTCCTGGACTTCCAAAGGTGTCTTCGGTGTCCGCACAAAGGTCACTTCAAAGACACCGTCATCAAAGCGCACGTGCCGCCCGATAATGTTTTTGAAGCCTCCTACGGAACGGGAATTGGTGACCATTCCAAAGATAAAATCCCCCTCCCCCTCATATTCCGCGCTTTTCAGCCGGACATGATAGGAGGGAATATTGGTCAGCCGCTTTACACCTTCTAAGAGGTATGCCATATTTCCCAGCACATTTTTCACATCCTGGCTGGTGGAGTAGGCTACATCCGTAAAAATACCGAAGGCCGCAATATAGACGAAATGCGAACCGTTAAAGGATCCCACATCACAAATAAAATCATTTCCATGAACAGCCACTTCTGCTGCATGGGCCATATTGCGCGGAATCTTCAGGCTCCGGGCAAAATCGTTGACCGTACCGGATGGGATGTAGCCCAGAGGCAGTTTTTTCTTTCGCCGCATCATCCCTTCCACCACTTCATCCATGGTGCCGTCGCCGCCGCTGCAGACTACCAAATCATAGGTATCCGAAAGTTCTGCCACCACCGCTGTAGCGTCTTTGGGTGCACGGGTGGGATGAACGGTGATCTCATAACCTGCCTCAGAAAATACATTGATAATATCAAACAGCTTATTTCTGATCTGCCCTCTGCCGGACATGGGATTATACACGAAAAACAGTTTCATCAGTGAAGAATCGCCCCCAGAAGTCCATAGGATACTACGGACATAATAAACGATGCAAGTAAGATTCCCAGCACCACCGCCGGAAATGCTTTCTTAAACTTCATACCAAGGAGAGCAGCTAAAAGAGAGCCGGTCCACGCGCCGGTGCCCGGCAGGGGAATGCCTACAAACAGAACCAGTCCCCAGAACTCATACTTTTCTACCTGTTCTCTTTTACTAAGCGCCCGGTTTTCCATCTTTTCCACCATGGGGCGGAAGGTCTTCGTCTGTTTCAGCCAGTTGAAAATGGGTGTAATCAGAAGAAGAATGAATGGTACCGGGATCAGATTACCTACGATGCAGATCCACAGGGCTCTGACAATATCAATATTCAGTACGGATGCCGCCAGAAGGCCTCCGCGGAGCTCCAGAATCGGGATCATGGAGATAATAAAGACAATCACTTCACGGGAAGCTTTTCCGCTCAATGCCCCGATTACTGCAGACATCAGTGTTTCCATATAAAAATTTCCTTTCTAGTATGTATCGGCTTTACGCTTTTCCCATGTACTGGCGGAGGAATGCATAGAGCGCCTCCATCTGCCCGTCGGTTCCGATGGATACCCTCAGGTAATTATCGATTCTGGGCTGGGCAAAATAGCGTACATAAATGCCCTCTTCCCGGAGCGCCTGAAACAAGTCTTTCGCCTGATACTCCGGATGGGTGATAAATAAAAAGTTTGCCTTGGAATCCGGGAAGGAGAATCCGAGCTTTGCAAGCTCTACTTTTGCATTTTCCCGGGTCTTCTTAATTTTATCCGTAGTCTCCTGGAAATATGCCTCATCTTTTACCGCAGCCACACCGCAGCTTAATGCAGTCTGGTCCATGGTATAGGAATTGAAGGAATATTTCACATCATTTAAGTATTTGATGAGTACCGGATTCCCGATGGCAAAGCCAATCCGCATGCCGGCCAGGGAACGGGATTTGGAGAAGGTCTGAACAACCAGCAGGTTCTCATATTTCTCCACCAGTTTCAACGCGGACTCCGCACCGAAATCCACATAGGCCTCATCCACAATGACCACTACATCCGGGTTATGGCGAATGATCTCTTCCACATCCTCAAGACCCATGGCAAGGGCCGTCGGGGCATTGGGATTCGGGAACACGATACCGCCGTTCTCCCGGTAATAGTCTTCTTTGCAGATGGTAAAATCATCTTTTAACGCCACCTTTTCAAAAGGAATCCGGAATTCCTCCGCCCATACCGGATAGAAGGAATAGGTAATATCCGGGAAAAGGATGGGCTTCTCAGAATTAAAGAAGGTCATGAAGGCCATAGCCAGCACATCGTCGGAACCCACTCCCACGAATACCTGGGACGGATCTACCTGATAACGCTCTGCCAGTGCATTCACCAGCACAGATGCAGCCGGGTCCGGATAACGCCGGAGGGCATCCCCATCCGGTGCCGTCATTGCTTTTAAGACGCCCGGTGCCGGCGGATATGGATTCTCATTGGTATTCAGTTTGATCATGCCCGGCCGGTTCGGCTGTTCTCCCGGTGTATAGGGGGTCACTTTCCGGACGTTCTCCTCCCATTTGCTCATCTTTTTTTCACTCTCCTTTTAATGTCACAATGCCTTTTTCTACCATAAAAACAGGCCGGTAGGAAAGCTTCGCTGTACGAAGTCCTTCATCTCCCGTGTCTTCCTCCCGGTTGACATAAGTGTAATCTTTCACCTCATGCTCCAGGAACTGCTGATTGATCATGGTATAGGCACCTCTGATATCTGCATAAGCCTTCTCAATGTGTACCACGAAGGTATCGTCGCTCACCGGCTCTCCCAGCGTATAGGCAACCACTTTGCCATTCACACGCAGAAGTCCGCCTTTTAAATGCAGTTCTTTAAATAACCGCAGGGAATTCAGTGCCACACACATCTCCTGATTTTTCTCAGGGTCATCCTCACAGCCATTATGATTTCTCCAGGACAATGCCATCTGAAAACACTCTTCCACATTTTCATCCGTGATCGTCTCGTATTTCCAGTCCGGATAAGCGGCTTTGAACTGATTCAGATGGTTTTTCTTTCCATGGTATTTCTTGCCGGAGAGATTGATGAGCTTCTCTGTCTCATAGACATAGTCCTCCAGATCTCTCGGCCATTCCACATTAAATTTTCCCGGAAAATAGCTTTCCAGTTCTTCCATCTCTCCCTTGCTCACTGCATGGAGCTGGAAGGGATAGCCTTTTTCCTTCGCATCCTCCATGAGCATTTCGACTACTTTTTTGCGGTCTCCTGCTCCGATCGGATAGGTATAGGAGTAGGCGCCTTCCTGTCCTGTACGGAAGACAGCTGTTCCTTCGATCTCTGCCCACCCTTCATTATAGAAGCGTGCCCAGAGATATACATTTGCAAAGGTCCGCTCACATCCGTGGAGCTTGCGTTCCGCCAGATGTTTGAGAATCGTATCCCGATCCTCCAATGCAGGCCTCTTAAATATGATATCCATATTTAATCAAACAACCTTTCTTTGTATATACCGGCATCGATCAGTGCTTTAAAGGACTCTACTACCAGCGGCTTGTCCTCTTTGTAGGTAACACCGAACCATTTATCTTTGGATTCCAGCACGGTGACATTCGCCCTGCCGCTGCGGATCAGCTGGTCCACAACCGTCGGAATGAGGTACTCACCCTTCATCGGATCTGCAAGATTGCCAAGAAACTCTGCAAATCCATGCTCCAGAACATCAAAAATCTCCGTGGAGAATCCCCACATGTTCATGGATACCGGGCAGGATGCCTCCAGCGGAGTGAGGCTGCCGTCTTCTCCCTGAACCGCTGCTCCCTCCGGGGTCTTTACAATATTCTTGGTCTCAGTAACCTTGGTCAGATGCTGTGCATTATCCACGCTGCATACGCCTCTGGTCACACCGCCGTTCTCACTCAAAGTATTTCCCAGATGGAAGCCCGCCATGCAGAATTCCATGCGGTCACTTGCCGGATGCTCTTCTACAAGGTAGTCATGTACTTTTACAAATGCTTCTTTTCCATAGTAATCGTCTGCATTGATGACTGCAAAAGGTTCTTTGACAATATCCTTGCAGGCAAGGATCGCCTGGCCGGTTCCCCAGGGTTTGGTTCTTCCTTCCGGCTTGGTAAAGCCGGCCGGAAGTTCATCTACCTCCTGAAATGCATAGGCAGTCTCTACGATCTTCTCCATGCGGTTGCCGATCACTTCGCGGAAATCTTTCTCCAGGTCTTTTCTGATAATAAATACCACTTTATTAAATCCAGCTTCCAACGCATCATAAATGGAATAATCCATGATGATCTCGCCGGACGGTCCTACCGGCTCCAGCTGCTTGATGCCGCCGCCAAAACGACTGCCAATACCTGCTGCCATCACAACCAGTGTTGTCTTCTTCATATTTCACTATCCTCCAAATATATCCCTTACATAATACGTTTCATTGTATCGATCACTTTGCCTACATACTCCTTGCAGAGTTCCTGGGTCGTAGCCTCTACCATAACACGCAGCAGCGGCTCCGTACCGCTTTCACGCACGAGAATCCGTCCGTCGCTTCCCAGTGCCTCGGTAACTTCTGCAATGGCTTTCTTTACTTCCGGATGCTCCAGAACTGCCTTCTTATCCGTCACGCGCAGGTTCTCCAGCAGCTGCGGATAGATCTGTACCTCGGAAGTCAATGTACCAAGGGTGGTCTTCTTCTCCAGCAGTACTTCCATGATCTTTAAGGAAGTCAGAATACCGTCACCGGTGGTTGCGTGTTTGCTGAAGATAATATGACCAGACTGCTCGCCGCCAAGGCGGTAGCCATTCTCCATCATATTTTCAAATACATATTTATCACCGACTTTGGTCTGCTGATAATGAAGACCGATTTTGTCGCATGCTTTGTAAAGGCCGATGTTGGACATGACGGTGGTTACAATCATGTCGTCTTTCAGCTGTCCGATCTCTTTTAAATATTTACCGCATACGTAAAGGATCAGGTCACCATCTACCACGTTGCCGTGCTCGTCAACGGCCAGGCAGCGGTCTGCATCTCCGTCGTAAGCAAATCCGACATCCAGTCCTTTTTCCTTCACAAATGCCTGCAGACTCTCGATATGGGTGGAACCGCAGTCTTTGTTAATATTGGTTCCGTCCGGCTCATTGTGAATGACATAGGTCTTCGCCCCCAGTGCATCGAAAACGCTCTTCGCGATAGCGGATGCACTTCCGTTGGAACAGTCAAGTCCGACTCTCATGGTCTTGAAAGATCTGGTCGGCAGTGAAATAAGATAACCGATATAACGGTTTCTGCCTGCTGCGAAATCTACCGTTCTTCCGATGTTCTCTCGGGTGGCAAATGGAATCTCCCCGGTCTTGCCATCGATATAATCCTCGATCTTCTGCTCAACCTCTGCTTCCAGTTTGTAGCCGCTGCCATTGATGATCTTAATTCCGTTGTCATAGAATGGGTTATGGCTGGCGGAAATCATGATACCGCAGTCAAATCCTTCCGTACGTACCACATAGGATACACTCGGCGTGGTGGTTACATGCAGAAGATATACATCTGCACCTGATGCAGTCAGTCCTGCAACCAGGGAATACTCAAACATATAGCTGGATCTTCGGGTATCTTTTCCGATGACTACCTGTGCTTTGTGATCCTGTCCGTAATACCATCCCAAAAAGCGTCCTACTTTGTATGCATGCTCTACTGTCAGGTTCACGTTTGCTTCACCGCGGAAGCCGTCGGTTCCAAAATATTTTCCCATATTTTTCTCCTTACTATCCCTTAACTTCATGAATATTTGACATTTTCGCAACTATTCAGACCCCATGTGCATGGCTCTGAATAATTGACATATAGATTCACTTTATTATATGCAATGAGTCGACTTTTTTCAACTTAAAAAACTATAAAATGTCTCCTCCGGTATCTCCGCTTGACACAACAGACTGTGAAGCGGAACTGCGGACGTTCCTTTTCACAGTCTGTCGTATCTACGCACGAACGCTCACCTCAACTCCGCTTTGCTGCGTTTCGGTGTTCGTTTAACTCACATATAAGGGCACGAAAGATGAGACCCGCAAGTAAACTTGCTGTCTCATCTTTCATGCTCTTATGCGTTCGTGCTTATTCGTTCATTTTCGCCAACTTCGCTGCCTGGTCGGCTGCGATGCAGGCATCAATAATCTCCTGAATATCGCCGTTCATAATCTTATCAAGCTTGTACAATGTCAGATTAATACGATGATCCGTTACACGTCCCTGGGGGAAGTTATAGGTACGGATCTTCTCGGAACGATCTCCGGTACCGATCTGGCTTCTTCTGGCCTCTGCCTCTGCGTCGTGGGCTTTCTGGCACTCGATATCGTAAAGTTTTGCTCTTAAGAGGGCAAATGCTTTTGCCTTATTCTGCAGCTGGGATTTTTCGGTCTGGCTGTATACCACGATTCCGGTCGGGTAGTGGGTCAGACGTACTGCGGAGTCAGTGGTGTTGACACACTGTCCACCGTTACCGGATGCACGCATTACGTCGATACGGATATCCTTTTCATCAATCTGTACATCCACTTCCTCTGCCTCCGGCATCACTGCTACGGTGATGGTGGAGGTATGGATTCTTCCGCCGGACTCGGTCTCCGGTACACGCTGTACACGGTGTACACCGGACTCGTATTTCATGACAGAATAAGCACCCTGTCCGTTGATCATGAAGGTTACACTCTTCATGCCGCCGATACCGATCTCATCAGACTCCATTACTTCTACTTTCCATCTTCTGGACTCTGCATAGTGTACGTACATACGGAAAATCTCTGCTGCGAAGAGGGCTGCCTCGTCTCCTCCTGCACCTGCACGAATCTCCACGATAACGTTCTTGTCATCATTCGGGTCTTTCGGAAGAAGGAGAATCTTCAGTTCTTTCTCCAGCTCCACGATTCTTTTCTTTGCCTCGGAAAGCTCTTCCTTCAGCATCTCCCGCATTTCCTCGTCGGATTCGCTCTCCAGCATGGAAACGCTCTCTTCCTCTGTCTCCTGACACTTTTTATACTCTGTATAGGCCGTTACCAGCGGCTGCAGATCGGATTGTTCCTTCATGAGCTTCCGGAACCGGTTCTGATCATTTACCACAGACGGCTCTGTCAGTTCGTTGGTAATCTCTTCATACCGTCTTACCAGGTCTTCCAGTTTATCAAACATGTCTTTCCTCCATTACTATTGCGCCTTGCAAGTTCCATATACGACCCGGTCAAGGCCTGCCAGGTCCTGTATTACATGAATATTTTCAAAATCCTTCTCCATCAGCTGACTGACGGATGCTCCCTGATCATATCCGATCTCAAAGAAAAGCATGCCTTTCGGAGCCAGATATGCAGGGCTTTTTTCTATCATAATACGGTAAAAATCAAGACCATCCGTGCCACCATCCAGCGCCATCATAGGTTCATGATCTTTTACCTCCTCGGAAAGTGTCGTAATGACTTCCGAAGCAATATAAGGTGGATTGGATACAATCATATCATATGTGCCATTTACCCGTTCAAACAGGTCGCTCTGCAAAAGTGCTGTTGTCTGCTCAAGCCCCAGATTTTTCCGGTTCTCCTGTGCAATCTTCAGTGCTTTTTCTGACAAATCCACGCCGGTTCCGGTAACTTTTCTGCAGCCCTTTAATTCTGCTGCCAGTTTGACAATACTCAGCAAAATACAGCCGGATCCGGTACACATGTCAAGAAGCTTCATTCCGGAATGCACATATTTCAATGCTTCTTCCACCAGCACTTCCGTATCCTGTCTTGGCACCAGCACATCTTCCGATACCTGGAAATCCAGTCCCATGAACTCCTGATGTCCCGTCAGATGCTGCAATGGAATATGAGATGCGCGCTTATCAATCTGTTCCAGGTAACGGGTCTTCTCTTCTTCTGAAACTGCTTTGCCAGAATCCACCAGATACCGGGTTCTGGTTACTTCTAATGTTTCTTCCAGCAAATACCAGGCATCCATTTTCCAATCTTCAATTCCTGCAGTCTGAAGCACATGCTCCCCTTCTGCCAGTAATTCCCGAAGCGTCAATCTTCCATCTCCTCGGCACTGCCATGCAAGGTACTGTCCAGACTTGGAACTTCCACAGCTTCTGTATCGGAAGCGAGAACCGGAATTTCTACATCCTGTACTTCCTCAGCCGGATATCCAAGAAATGCTTTCCAGTCAAAGACCGCTTCCACTGCGGCAATGGCCACTTCAATCATATCATCATCCGGTTCTTTGGTCGTCAGCTTCTGCATCGCTTTTCCCGGAAGACTTAACAGCTTCACCAGAGGATTCTCACTTCTTCCGGCCAGACGGATGAACTCATAAGATACACCCGCGATCACCGGAACCAGCAGGATACGAAACAGCACCCGCAGGGCCGGGGATTCCACCCGGATAAAAATAAAGAAAATGATACTGATGATCATAACAATAAACAGGAAACTGGTACCACAGCGGGCATGATACCGGGAACTTTTCCGCACATTCCGTACATTCAGCTCTCTTCCCCGTTCAATGCAGTTGATGCATTTATGTTCTGCGCCGTGATACATATAAGTCCGCTTAATATCCTTCATACAGGAAATAAGCACCACATACAGGGTAAACAGTCCCAGACGGATGACACCCTCCACAATAGCCAGCAGTGTGTTGGACACAATGTATTTACGGAAGAATCCGGAAATCACATAGGGCAGAACCATGAAAATGGCTACCGCCATAAAGATGGAAAATGCCACCGTGCAGCCCATAACCACTTTTTCCGCTTTTTCTTTGAATACATCTGTCAGGAGTTTTTCCAGTCTGCCCGGCTCCTGATCCTGCTCCTCGTCCTCGTAAAAACTTGCAGAATAACTTAAGCTCTCCATGCCAAGGATCAGAGAATCTATAAAATTTACCATACCCCGGATCAGCGGCAGCTTTGCCCACGGCTTGTCCGCAGCAATTCCTTTGTACACTTCTGTGTGTACTTCGATCTGTCCGTCCGGTTTTCTTACGGCCACAGAGTATTTCTCTTTATTTTTCATCATGATGCCTTCCAGCACCGCCTGGCCGCCAATTCCTGATGGTCTCAATTTTTCACGTCCTTTTACATAACTATTACGGTATCATTTTCAGAGCCAATTCGCATGACTCTGAATAATTCAAAAACGGGTTGAGATTAATCATAACCTCAACCCTGATTTCCGCAATCTTATTTAATACCGTATTTGCGATTGAACTTATCGATACGTCCGCGAGCTGCTGCTGCTTTCTGCTGTCCAGTGTAGAACGGATGGCATTTGGAGCAAATCTCAACGTGGATATCGGATTTGGTAGAACCTGTTACGAAAGTGTTTCCACAGTTGCAGGTTACAGTTGCCTGATAGTAGTTCGGATGGATTCCTTCTCTCATTGTTTTCACCTCTTCTTATTATTCGTGAACTTCCAGCTGTCGCTGATTCCCGGTCAATGCCGCTCCGATGTTTCCACGGCAAGATACCCCGGGCTATCCCTGCAAGTCCCTACAGGTATTTACTTACATTAGCCTTATGATTATAGCACACCATATATCATCATGCAAGATCTTCTTTTAGAAAAATCTTGTCTTTTTGGCGTTCTGCGCGAATTCTTCGTTATTCTTGGTTTTCGCAAAGAGATTTAAGATGGTTTCTACCGCATCATCTGCTTTCATACCATTTAATGCCTTGCGGATATTATCCATGGCCTGCTGCTCCTCGGAATTCAGAAGCAGATCTTCTCTTCTGGTACCGGACTTCGGAATGTCGATGGCCGGGAACACTCTCTTCTCAGACAGCTTTCTGTCCAGAACCAGCTCCATATTGCCAGTACTCTTGAATTCCTCATATACAACATCGTCCATCTTGCTCCCGGTATCTACCAGTGCCGTTGCCAGAATCGTCAGGCTGCCGCCCTCTCTCATATTTCTGGCTGCACCGAAGAAACGCTTCGGCATGTGAAGAGCTGCCGGATCAAGACCGCCGGAGAGGGTTCTTCCGCTGGGCGGAACGGTGAGGTTGTAGGCCCGGGCCAGTCTTGTGATACTATCCAGAAGAATGGCCACGTCACGTCCGGACTCTACCAGACGTTTTGCACGTTCAATCACCATCTCGGAAATTCTCTTGTGGCGCTCTGCCAGTTCGTCGAAGGTGGAGTATACGACTTCTACATTTTTACCGGAAATCGCTTCTTTTACATCGGTAACCTCCTCCGGACGTTCATCAATCAACAGAATGATAAGATACATCTCCGGATTATTGGTCGTAATGGATTTCGCTACATCCTTTAAGAGGGTTGTCTTACCTGCCTTTGGCGGGGAAACAATCATACCTCTTTGTCCTTTACCGATGGGGGCGATCTCATCCACAATACGGACTGCCATGCTGCCGCCTTCCCGCTCGAGACGAATTCTCTCATTGGGGAAAATAGGAGTCAGGTCTTCAAAATTGGGTCTCTTTGCATTCACATCCGGAGCCAGTCCATTGACGTCCTTCAGATACAGAAGGGCACTGAACTTTTCCCGCTCGGTTTTTACTTTTGTATTGCCGGTCACAATATCTCCGGTCTTCAGGTTAAAGCGGCGGATTTGCGCCGGTGATACATAGACGTCATGGTCGCCCGGCAGATAGTGGTCACTTCTGATAAATCCAAATCCATCGGACATGACTTCCAATACGCCAGTGATCGTCTGTCCGCTGTCCAGCTGTTCCAGGTCGGAAACGCTTTTTCCGGTCTCTGCCGCCTGGGTTTTTACTCTTTCCGCCGCTGCTGCTTTTTCATCTGCTTCCAGCATTGCATCAATCACAGCTTCTTTCCGCATGGTGGACGTTCCTTTGATTCCTCTGTTTTTCGCCACGTCACGCAGTATTGCCAGTGAAAGTGATTCGTACTTTTCTCTCATATCTCCTGCCATAAATTCCTCCTGTTATATTCCCTGTGTATTCATGTTCTGTTTTTCTACGGGAAAGCCTCTATCTGATCTGATGCGGCTGTCTAAACGAATTGCTTCTATATATTTTCTCAGAATCGTGGTTTCGCACTAGGTGCTGTTATTAAGATC
>NZ_DBLYVB010000022.1:0-32037 GCF_057604405.1 Hominiventricola sp. | reverse complement strand
TGAGTGCAGCTACGATGAAAACGGCACACGCAGACAGGATATTGAGATTTACTATTCTTTCGTCGGCAAAGTGGACTTGCCCGAATGACCGCCCGCCCTATCCGATATCAAAGGCAAGTATCGGATAGGAAAGGCAAAATTTTTTACACTTCTATTACTTCTTTATCACACATAAGCAAATGCTCATGGCATTGAAGCGGATACAAACACTATTGTTTGATAGAAATAAGAGAGGTTATTTATAATAAAATGAGCCGCCAGAACTGTAGGGGTGATGCAGTACGGGCGGCTCATTTTCTATCTAAACGGATGTATCCGGAAGTTCCGGCAGTTGATCGGTGAGTTCTTCATATCCGAGAATATCTCCGGCACATGGCATCGATTGCCCTGTTCCCTGCTGTGGTTTCCGGAAGTACAGCCGATACCGATGTCCCTCTAGGAGTTTGATATTCTTTTCCAGTGAGAAGGCGTATTCCTTTCCGTTATCACTGGCAAACCAATATTGCTGGTTTTTCCCGAAGAGTGTCTGTTCCCGTTTCGTGCAGCTTACGTCCAGTGACAGATAAGCATGTGTATGGATCAGGTGGTAGAAACTGAGTGCACGCAAGATGCTGCAGATTCCGATGAGGAGGCTCATGAGGATAAAGAGCCGGTCATGGGTGGCGATCCCGAAGATGCACCCAAAAAGTACACAGAAAAAGCCGATTGCACTGATGGCAACCAGCTTTGTGAAAAATGGTTTTGGCATAAGGTTCCTTCCTTTAACATGTATGAAATGTGATTTGTTTATTCAGGTACAAATTAGCAATAGCCTGCAGCACTGGATACTGGGTATGGTGAATCTGGACATCATCCACAAGTGTTTGGTAAGTTGTCTCCGGTTCTGTGTATAACTCATCCATAATATCCGATTCGTTGTGGATTACTTTTTCCTGCTCCATACTTGTGACAAGCTCAGCGGTCGTGAGGGATACCTTATCAGCCAGCTTCAGAATGGTATCTTCCATCGGTGAAGAGGGTTTCTTCTTTAAATATCTGCCAAACTCTTTTGCACCAATAGTTCCTTCCAGATAAAGCTGAACGCAGCCAAAGAGCCGGATGGGAAAGGTATCCTTCAAGGGAATAATGGTCAGACTGCCGAGAAGGCGATATAAGGCATCCACCCCTGTCAGTCCAATTCCGCTTACAACCAGACCGCGTAAGGAAAGTCGGTTCAGATAGTGTTGGAAGGATAAGCCTTTCGGACCTTCTTTCTGTATCTGGCGCAGGGTATAGGCATCCTGGAGTTCATGGAGCGTCAGAATCTGGAAGGCAAGACAGCTCCAGAGCAGCAGCTCGTCATCCGATAGTCCATATTCTTGTCCATCGTTGATTACAAGAGGAATGGATTTTCCGCCTGTCGTTTTTTGAAATTTTAAGGTTCCGACAGCAGTATAAAGTGTCAGCATAAAAGTTCCCTCCTTCAAGGTTAAGTCAGAAGTGCATAGAGTGCATCATCCTGCTGTAATAGTTTCCGTGCTTTGCTCTGCCATGCCCGTACACGATTGGCTGGTACTTGGTAGTGTTTTGCCAAGTCAAAGCTGGTATATCCCTGCTGTTGCAGATAGAGGGCTACAATTCCCTTCTGAATAGTTGAGGACTGTCCGGTGCCAAGCTGGGTTAAATGCTCAAGAAGCAAGGTCTGGTTTGTGTCCTTTTCCGGGTGAGTTGTTTGTGTATCCTCGTAGGAAAACAAATCACGATAATGGAGATGTTCATCTTCAGATGATGCTTCGTCCAGAGAACAGAGCATGGAGCGGTCACGGGCAATTTTCCGCCAGTAGTCAAAGATGGCATGACGGATGATAGTTTTGGCATAAGGCTGGAATGATCTTCCTTCCTCAAATCCGACAGCCGACCGGCACAAAGCCAGATATCCAATCTGACATAATTCCTGTTGTTCTTCCTCAGTTACATAGGCAGCGGTGCGGGTCATGGAACGAATCATGATCGGAACCAGATCCATGGATTTTTCCACCAGTTGTTTTTGCTTTTTATTTAGTGGTAAGGTCATCATCAATCACCGCCTTTCAGCTGGCTGCCCGGAGGCGGAAGGGAATATGGTTGTTCTTTAAAACATCTGCGGATTCCCGAATGAGCTGGTCGCACATATAGTTGCTGAACTGTCCGATGTGAGCCTGCTTATCTGTCAGACAGAACTTATCTGCCACCCAGCGATATGCTTCCGGTTTGGAAAGGATGCCCTGTTGCCAGATCTGATCGAAAATTCGATGTGCCTGAATCCGCTTTTGACGAAGCTCCCGGTTGGCGAGCGTTCCTTTTGGTATCTTGGTTCCCGGATGTACCCCGACATAGGAATTGCAGGATGGATAGTGGGAGCAGACATAAACCTGTCCGCCATGAGAATGCGTTCCATATACAAAGGATGCATCTCTTAATATTGCTGTTCCGCCGCAGTAAGGGCAGCGGATGATTTTTGGTTTCTTCATCTGTTTTCACCTCGCTTGTACATACACGATACGTAACGTGTACGTGAATAACCAGTACGTACTGTATACTTATATTGTAAGTAAGCAGGTGATGAATTCCCATAGGACGCAAGCGGATACTGATCCCAGATTCGGACTAAATGGCACGAATCCCCATTTTTCAGATGCCGGGATAGAAAATTGCTCGGATGAGCGGGAATAAGCCGCTGTCTGTGAAACGTGGATAATTAACCGGTGTAAAGATGAACTTCTCACAGAAAATCCGTAGCAGGAATAAGCTGATCAGTACCAGACAGAGCAGGTAAGTGTTCCTGCGCCTTCTGGTCCATGGCTTTTTCGGACGGAATTTCACATACAGGACAAAAATCATGGGAATAAATATCAGGTTCGTAAAGACCTGATCGATACATTGGATGATTGAAATTACGTTTAACATAGGCAGTGCCTCCTTTCTTTACATATCCTGTACGTATAAGAGCCTGAAAGTGCAACTTTTTGTTACCAGTCATATTGCTGGTTCTCCTGAAGCCGGAGCAGTGCCGGAATGGGACATGGCTTTAAAGGCAGCTTCTGAGCGGCCAGATAGGGCAGATAAAGCTCTGTAAAAGCAGCAATGCTCATGCTTCCGGTACATTCGGTTGGCTCCGGTATCCGGGGAAACAAAAGCGCTGCATCTGAAAGAGGGAGGATGCAGGGGCTTCCCGTTTCATCCGGATGGAATAAAAAGCCAGAGTTCTCACAGCTTTCCTGTGCGTTACAAGTGCGGCACCAGACGTAGATACAGGAGTGCCAGTTCCCTTCACAGAGGTTCAGAAAATGACGGATGTGCTTGGCATCTGTCTTGCAGTGGGGGTGTTTCATATTCATCACCTACTAAAGAAGCAGGCAGTTCCATGTGGGAGCTGCCTGCAGGAGTCTTCGTTATGAGTTACTGATGTTTCTTTTTGCGTTTGAAGTAAACGATGCCCAGGACACTTGCACCTGCAAGTGCAGCTATGGCGATTCCGGCATACAGGAGAAGCGGCGTCTCATCGCCGGTCTTTACAGGCGGAGCTACCGGAGGCGTCTCCGGTTCTTTCGGAAGCTCCGTCATGTGTACGGTCTGACCTTCATCCTTCAGATCCTCATGGGAAGCAATCTCATGCTCGGTTTTTCCGTCTGTATAGTAGAGCTTTTCAAAGACAACCACATCCTGTCCGGCAAGAGCAGAAGCGTCGAAGGTAAAGGTAACTTCCACAGAGCCGCCAGCTTTTTCTGCTTTAAATTCTGCCTGAGCGGTAACTGGTTTTCCGTCTTTTAACAAAGCCTCTCCGGTTTCCTTATTCATCAGGGTTCCGATGACTTTGTACTCAGATCCAGGCATCAGACCATGATAAGTGACCGTATCTACGATAGTCGCTTCCTTGGAAGCAGAGACATCCTGATCCCCGTCACTGCCGTCTTTGGCTGTGGTTTTGATTTCCGGGAAGTAGATGGTCTGGTTGGCATCTTTGATGTCCGCATGTACCGCTACTTCGTGATCTTCAAAAGTCATTGTTTCAAATGCCACGAGCGTTTTTCCGGAAAGTGCAGAGGCATCAAAGGTAAAGGAAAGCTCTACGCTGCCGTTAGCTTCTTCCGGAGTGAAACTTGTTTCTGCAGTCACAGCTTTGCCATCCACATCGAAAGGTTTTTCGGTTTCCGCATCCATGAGTGTTCCTGTCAGCTTGTACTCTTTGCCTGGGATCAGGTTTTTGTATTCCACAAGGTCTGTAAGCGTCAGTTCTTTTTCCGGTTTTGCATAGTGTGTGCCGGAAGCAGCATCTGTTGCAGTGGTTTTGATTTCCGGGAAGTAAATAGTCTGTCCTTCATCCGCAATGTCTGTGTGTACGGCAACTTCCTTGTCTTTGTAAGCCAGGGATTCAAAGACAACTACTGTTTTCCCTTTTAAGGAGCTGGCATCAAAGGTAAAGGTAACATCTACCGTACCAGCGGATTCTTTTGGCTTGAAGGATGCTTTTGCTGTCACCGGTTTTCCGTCTGCTTCGACTGGTTTCTTTGTTTCTTTATCTATCAGAGTTCCAGTCACTTCATATTTCTGGTTAGGAACCAGCCCCTTAAAGGAAACCGTATCCACCAGCGTGATTTCTTCCTTTGCACAGGAAATATTGGAGTTCGTGTCCGCATCTTTCGCAGTAGTCTTGATTTCCGGGAAATAGATGGTCTGGTCTTCATCGTTGATGTCGGTATGGACTGCAAGCTGCATCTCATCCTGATATAATTCCTCGAAGACAACGGTTGTTTTTCCCTTTAAGGAAGTTGCATCAAAGGTAAAGGTTACTTTGACGGAGCCGGAGGATTTCTTTGCAGTAAATTCAGTTTCAGAAATCACCGGTTTTTCATCCACAAGGATTGGTTCCCCGGTTTTTTTATCCATTAAGGTTCCAGTCAGTTTGTATTTCTGGCCCTTTTTCAGTCCTTCGTATTCCACAACGTCTTCAATGGTCACTTCTTTTGCCGGCTGGCTCATGTGTGTACCGGTCTCGGCATCCAGAGCAGTCGTGCCGATCTCAATGGCATCATCGGTCAGAGTTCCAACCTGTATCAGAACAGAATCCTTATAAACCTTGACTTCAAAGGTTAAAAGATCCATGCCTTTGTTGGAATCACAACGCTGTTCCGCCAGAGTGTAAGTATCGTAAATGAGAGCGCCTTTGGAATCATCCGGTTTGGAGGTGCCGAACCAGATGCCGTCTTCCGAAGACTCACCCCGGTTGGTATTTGCGGTATGTTTGTTCCATTTGGAGGAAGTGCTGGCATAACCGTTGGCATCTGTCACAATCACATGGCTTTCGCCTGTTGTTTTGGAAGTGATCTTAAATGGCACATTTGCCAGACGGTTCTGGCTGCCGTCAGCAATCTTGACAAATTCCAGATCCCCGCGGATGACCTGATTGGAGATGGAATTGTCTTTTGCAGTCAGTTCCACGATTTTTCCCTGTTCTGTGATGTCAAATTCTACAGAGATCTTTCCGCTGTTCAGATAACCGGAAGGTGCAGTTGTTTCATCCACACGGTAATGTCCGAATGGGAGAGCATCTTTTGCAGTTGCAGCAGAACCGGATTTATCGGCAGTAAGTGTAAGGACAACCTGATCTTTCGTGTAGGATGTTCCGTCTACTAATACCGGATTTTCATTTAACGTAGTGATCGCAAAGACAGTACCTTCCAAAGTGGCAGAACCCTGCGGTTTTGCTTCTCCGGTCTCGCTGTCACGTTTCTGGATCTTCACTCCGCCACGGATGACAGATTCTTCTATGGTAGAAGACTGGTATACCGAAACCATTTCCTGCTTACCGTCACCTGTAATTTTCTGTACGAAGACAGTTGGATTGAGCTGGTATCCGGCAGGGGCTTTGCTTTCCTGTACCGTTATGGTACCGAGCGGAAGACAGACGGTCTTGCCATCACTGGTATAGTAAAAGGCATCGCCGCTTACAAAGGAATCTTTGGTAAAATGCATCTTTCCGGAAACATCTGTTTTTAATACCCAGGTACGTGCCGGTTTCTTTCCAGCTTCCGCAGGATCACTGTCAGACTGCTCGGTATAGAACTTGACTGTAAATTCTGCGTTTGCAAGGGAAGCTGCTCCCTGTGGGGAGGCTTTCTTTGTTTCGGCATCCAGCTTTTCAAGCACCAGATTCATGGGATTATTCTGCGGAATATCTGTTACGTTTGCAGCAGAAGTCTGTTCTGCTTTTACGGTGACTTTGTGAGCTTTGGTGTCTACAATGTAGCCTTTGGAAGCAGAGAGCTCTTTTATGGTATAATCGCCTTCCTCCAGTTCGCCGGATCTGGCATACCCGTTTTCATCAGTGGTCAGTTTCTGGATGAGCTTCTCACCCTGATAGATCCCATACACAGCACCCTTTAAGCTGTAATTCGGATTCCCGTCCGATACGCTTCCGTTGGCAGAAGATTTTTTCAGTTCGATCCAGCCGTTTGGGACCTGATACCAGCTTCCGGCAATGGTCTGGCTGCCCTGTCCCGGAACGATGAATGCCCGGAAGCCTTCCGGCGGGTTCGGAAGTCCCTGAATGGCACTGGCTACTTCCAGTGCTTTATCAATATAGGACTGCGGGGCGCCATGGAAAGCTCCGGTGTCAGCGGAATTACCGGCATAGATGTAAGCGACAACCAGATGTCCGATGACATAGCTGTTATCATCACTCCAGCCACTGAAATATTTATCCTTGACGACTTTATCGTAGCCGTAACCGCCGTTTAAGTAGTAGAGCGCTTTTCTGAGCGGGGAGTTCTGGCTTAAAAGGTCATAGGAATAGGAACCAGAGGAAGGTGTTTTCTTCAGTGGTTCCACGCAGTAGGCAGTATTGCTCCCGTCAAAGCTCATGCGGGAGGTAAAATAGCTGCCGTAAGGGATATTGGCACCTGCCTTATAGCTGATGGTGCCGTCGGCTGCATGAACCGGAAAACTGCCGGAAAACAATGCGCCGACTGCGACAAGGACTGCCAGCAGCATAGCCAGCGTCCGTCTGGTATAGGATTTGTATGTCTGTAACATAAGTCTCCTCCTTCTTGAAGTTCAAATGAAAAGGGCAGCGTCAGTGCTGCCAAAAGTTACACAGCCTGTTTCTTCTGTTTCGCAAGGATTTCCAGAAGCTCCTGCCGATCTGTGGTAATCAGCTCCTTTTCCAGATTGGAAGCCTTAAATTCCACAGTGATGTTATTGTTGTTGGTTGAGATCAGACCGTTGCCCCGCTGGAAATGGGTGATGTTCATTACTTCTGTTTCCGATAGATGCAGGATAGTCTTCACCCGCTGTGCCTCTTCATCCTCCATGTTCAGGATAATCTTGGTCTTGCAGTTATTGATGATACCCTTGCCGTACTTCCCGTCATCCAGAGCAAAGAAGTCGTTTAAATCCTGTGTGGCAAAGATGCCGGCTCCGGAGTAAGCACGGATGATCTTGGCAATCTCCAGTACGAATTCCGCTGCAAGCCGGTTGCTGGATGCACCGATGAGCTGCCAGACCTCATCGACAAAGATGGCTTTCTCTTCGGTACGGTTTTCCTTCGCTTTATCCCAGACATAATCCAGGGCAACGAACATGCCGACCGTTAAAAGATCGCTGGAACCGGTCAGTTCGGAGATATCCAGTACCGTATATTTATTGGTCAGGTCCACATTGGTCTGCTGGTTAAAGGAAGAAGCAGAACCGTGAACCAGGCGGTTCAGGATATGAGCCAGACGTTTGGTATCCTCGCTTTCCAGCAGGACATTGTAGACATCCTCCAGAATGGGCATCTTTTTGTACTGCTCCGGATGCTGCGGATCTGTCAGGGATTCATTTTTATGTGTAATCCCTTTTCTGGCATAGGTTTTGATTAGGGCTTCATCCAGAAGCTGCTTCTCCTCATGGGACATATCCGGGATCAGCAGACTGAAGAAGATGTGAAGCCTTTGGATCTTGCCTGCCAGTGCGGAGGCATCCAGTGTCGGTCCGTCCAGCAGTTCATTTACAGAATTGTCTACCTTCCGGATTTCCATGATGTTGATACAGTTCTTACTGGCAGGAGAGATCTGGATAAATTCTCCGCCGACATTCCTTGCAGCCCGGTAAAATTCGTGTCCCTTTAGCGGAGCGATGATGAACACCTGGATGCCTTTTCTTCGCATCCTTAGTGCCATGGTCTGCATGGTGAAGGTCTTTCCTGCTCCCGAACAGCCTAAGATACAGATGTTGCTGTTCTTGTACTGCCTGGAATCAAAGATATCCGCAATGACCAGGGAATTGTTATGCTTGTTTACCCCAAAGAGGATTCCGTTATCATCGCAGATACTGTAGCTGACGAAGGGATAGCAGCTTGCCGCCCCGGAAGTCAGTACGTTCCGCTTGGACAGCTTAAAAAGCTTCTTGTCCAGATTTGCCAGCGGCAGAGAGGATAAAAATCCCTGCTCCTGTAAAAAGTAGCAGGAGTGTAAGTTCATATCCTGCGAGATCAGGAGCTTTTTCATTTCCTGAATCCGCCACTGCAGTTCTTCCAACGTGGAAGCAGTAATGGTGATGAGAAGATTCATGTAATAGAAATCTTCGTTGTTGGCAAGTCCCTGCTTCAGAAAATATCCGGAGCGGATGGCAGAATCCAGATCGTCATAATCAGTGTTGGTATCGGACGCATCCTTTAATTTGGAACGGTTGATACGGATCTGCTGACCGAGACGCTGCTGAATCTTGTCCTTTGGCTGTTTCTGGAGAAAGAAATCAATATCAATCCCTTCCCCGGCATTGACAAGGAGTGACAGCCATCCGGGAGTTACCCGGTTTTTGTAGCCGTCAGACGGCACAAGCAGGTAGGAATGGTAAAGCCCATTGATCTGCACATAATGGGAGTGCTTGAAATCCACACTTTCCGGTGCGAGAAACTCGTTGATCCGGATGTGATCCAGTTCCTCCATGCGATTTTCCTTTGTATAGGCGGACAGTACAGTGCTGATCCGGTTCGAAAGCGGAACCTCCGTACAAAGGGTACGGTTTAAAAGGGTGTAGAGAACATCCGTAGTAAATTCATCCTCATTGTCATGGGAGACCACTTCATTCCCGCACTGGTATAGAAAGGTTTTGGCGGTCTGGGAGGCTGTCTCAAGAGCAGCAAGGATTTCCCGTTCCTCTTCCTTTCGGTTTGCGTTGAATGGTTCATATTCAAAGATCAGAAAGAACCGTCTGGATACTGCTTCTCTGGAACTTAAGTTCTGGACAAACTGGATGTAGTCACGCTGCAGTTCCTGACAGTGGGGATCGGTTTCCCGCTCCAGCTCCAGCTGGGACTGCTCCAGATGCTTATTGATGTCTGCTTTTTTGGAGATCATCTTGATCTGGAGTTTGACAGGGCTGATCTTTAAGTAACTGATAAAGCTGTAGATAATGCCCTGCTGTTCCCTGGCACTTCGAAGCAGAAAGTTGATTGGTTCAATCTCCAGGATCTTCACGTACCGTCCGTCTGTGGTATAGACGATTCCGTTTGCGATTTTTTCCACCGGAAGATAATCCTCCAAGGTCTGGTCTTTCTTTCGCTTTTTCCGGGAAACGGGTTTTGACGTGGCAGATGAGGTGTCCTCCTTGGAAACCACCTTTTTTTTCTGCTCTTTTTTTGCAGCCCGCTTTTCAGAAACTGCCCGTTTTTCTTCCTCCTTTCGTCTCCGGGCTTCCGTTTTTTTCTGTATTTTTATCTGTTTCGCCGCCTCTTTTTTCTGTCGGCTGGCTTCTTTCTGCTCCCACTTCAGATAACGGATATCTTCCTTTGCCTGTTTTTTGATGCCCCGCTTGGTGGAGGTATCAAACTGCCGGTGTTCTTTTTTTTTACTTTTTGGCGGAGCTGGTGCGTCCGGTTCAGACTGTGGGGGAGCCGATGCCATTACTTTGGAAGGCTCTGCCATTTTTTCTGCTTTCCGGTGTTTCTTTGTCTTTGGCTCTTTGAAACGTGGTTTCCTGCGTGGCTTTCCTTCCGGAAGACTGTCGGACCTCCAGATTACCCTGCGGTTCACTACAAAACGCAGGGCATTCATCAAAAAGGCAGTGATGCTCTCCCCGCCGATTCCAATCAGGGCTACCATTGCCGCTGGAAGTGCGGTCATGCAGAGAATGATGATGCGGGCAGTCAGGGACAGCGGCAGGTGGAAAACAGGGATACCGATTGCCAGGGAAAGAACAATGCTTTCTATGGCATTGCGGATGTCAAAAGTTCCGTTTAGGATCTTGCCTTTCTCAATGAAGTTGGAAGGGATAAAGGAAACCGGTGTTTCTTCTGGCTGTGTCATGGCTGCACCTCCTTTTTCGTATCTTTCGCATCTTCGGAAGGCACAGAGGCACTGCCGGATTCTGTGTCCGGAGCTTCCGGGCTGTCAGAAGTATCCGGATACCCGCCTTCCTGCAGGTGTTCAATGTCCTGCGAAGTCAGGGACGGCAGGGAATCATCGGTTTGCTTTTCGTAAACAGTCGTATCTGCAGAGACCTGTACCCCGTCTTCTCCAAATAAAAACACACCCGTCGGGGTGTGGTAGGTAACCGGAAGCGTATCCTGATCGGAAAGTGAAAACATCAGGCAGACGGTTGTTTCGGTAGGGTAGCTGGTTTTTTCCGGCAGGAAGGTGATGCTTGTCTGTTCTTTTTTGACATACTCTTTTAGGTAGACAGGAAACTGCCCTTTGAGAGAAGCAATCTGGCTGTCGGAGAAAAATGCTTTTAAAGCATCAAAATCCAGATATTCCGGCATGGGGGTATCAGAATTTGTTTCTGTTGTTTCCTTTGCCGGTTCCCTGCCTTTGTTTCCGGAAGCTTCTTTTTTCTGGCTTTTCCAGAAACTGGGGAGAACCAGTCCGGCAAGCAGCAGAAACAGCATCAGAAAAATGGAAAGAATCACTTTTGTTCTGTTCATAATGGCTCCTTTATTTTTTGTCGAAGATCCAGTAGGCATTTGCCGTAGCATGGATTTCCGACATCATATCAAATTCACGGTTAATATAGTTCTTTGCGTCACTGTCATTGGGATCATTGACCAGTACCTTGCCGTTTGCCGTAACACCTCGGAGTACGATGAAGTGTCCGCCGCTGGTGAAAAGTCCTGCCCGCTGAGAGGAGATGACCGGACAGCCTTCGGAGAGTGCCTGAAGTACCGTATTGGCATTGCTGGTCTGTGTGACGCTGCCACAGCCGAAATGACTGGCTGCAGCCTGAAAGTAGCTCCAGTAGGTTCCAACTCCCGGCTTGTAATAGGAATTCCCGCACCATGCCACCGCATCCGGAGGGGTAATGGTATTCCCGGTCAGGTAGCTGGCGATCATGGCAAAGCTGGTAGGCCCGCAGCCGGAAGATGCGATGGAGCCGCCGCCATAAGGAATGTTCCCGTAATCGGTCTGGAGATAGTGCGGAATCTGCATTCCGTTTGCCGGATAGCTTCCGCCGGTATTGGTAATCTGATAATACCGGAGAACATGCTCCACATATTCCTTGTCCCCATACCGGTCATAATGCCAGTTCGGACGGGCACACATCATATCCGAATAAGCAATGGCGTTTTCTTTGGTATAACCGCCGTCACGTTCCATTGCCCAGTCGATATAGCCGGAGCCGTAATTGTAACCCTGAAGCGCCAGCTTGATGCGGTCCAGGTCGGTAGGTCCGGTACATCCTGCTTTATCCAGTGCATACTTTAATTCCTGAATCCCACATTCGATGGAATAAGCAGGATCGGTGATGCCGTTGGGGACATGGGGGTATTTCTTATTAAAGCCGCCTTCTGCCGCCTGCATGGGATCGCTTCCACGCCCGCCGCTTTCCTGCATCATGACTGCCATGAGGAGTTCCACATAAGCTTCCATGCCGTATTTCTGTGCGACCTGCTGGATGGTAGCCCGGTAAGCCAGCACCTCATCGCTGACACCTACCGCCATGGCAAGACCGGAAGCGGAGCCGCCAAAGAACATGGTCAGGTTTTCCACATAACTGTCTGCCGTTTTTTTCTGCTTATCGGTCAGATGAAAGACGTGATCTGCAAAGTAGGCATCTCCGGCATAGCTGACCGTGTAGGTATGGCGGGTAAAAGTAACCTTTCTGGGTGGTGCATTTTCCTCTTCCGCCGGAACTTCCACCGTGGCCGTTTCTGAAGTAACGTCATAAGAAAAAAGCCCGTCCTCGTTTTCCCGGATCAGGCTTTTGAGTTTGCTGATATTTATATTTTTATAGTCATCCTGGCTGGCACAAAACTGTGCGATGAGCTGGTTCGCATTTACGATGATACTGGAAGCGTAAGGATCGCTGATAGAGGCAGTATCTCCTTCCGGGAGTCTGGCAATTTCCGCATTGATCTTAGCAAGCAGTGCATCATGGCTTTCCTGAAGCACCTCCACGATTGCCTGATTGGAAGCCCGGATATTTTCACTGATTACCGTGTTGCTGGTCAGTGCTCCGGTATTTTCAGAGAGGTCTCCGAAGACGAGTCCCGGAAGCATGACAAGGAACAGAATGGGAAGCATCAGTACACCGCCGACGGCTGCTCCAGTTTTCGCAAGGGTGCGCCTGTGCCGGAATACTGTACCGATGACAGCAAGAGGACTGCCCATCAAGGCTGTTTTTGGCATGTTACATACGCTCCTTTCGCTGTGGGGCTGGCGGCAGTTTCTGGACAATGGATTCATTGTAGGCTACTTTGCCGCTGCCGGAAGTATATGGTGTTTTTTCGACCGTATCCTGTGCATACTGCTTGTACCAGGTGGAACCATCCACGGACTGTACCGTAGAGTAGGAGCCCTGAGTAGGAGCTGCATACTGGTCGGCATGGTACAGGGCAAAATCCCGGTTTCCGGAGCTTCCGGTTTCGGTACCGGTGATCCTTCCGCCACCGATTTCTACATTATCATAGGAAGAACCGCCGCCCGGATTGATGCCCATATAGGAAGTAAAGGCTTTCTGTGCGTCTGCTCCCTTGATGGAACCTACCTGACCGTAATTTCCCTGTGCAATGTTGCTGATGACCTGATTGGCAAAGTCTCCGCCTTTGTTCAGGGATGACTGGTAGAGCATGTTTCCGATACTGCTGTGTTCGGTATAACCGGTTGCGGAATTGACCGCTTCCCTTTGTACCTGTCTTCCCACTGCTCCGGCAAGCCCGCCGGATAGGAAGCTTCCTGCGACAGCCGCACTTCCGGGAGAAGAGGCTTTGCGGTAGCCGCCACCACCATGGGAACGCATGGAACCGGTCAGGCTCCGTCCTGCAATCAGAAGTTCAGCCATCATGTTTCCTCCGGTATTGCCGACATTGATGCCAAGCGATGCCAGAAAAGAATCAATTTTCTGGGATACCTTTAAAAAGGCAATGGCACACAGGAACCAGACGAAGACATTTCCGGTTACCGCCTCCTTTCCCTGACTGGCAACTGCCGCTTCCACGTCTGCTTCCGTAAGCTCCGCTGCAAAGACCGGCATGGAGCAAAACAGTACCAGACAGGCAGTTAATACCAGGAATGGTATGAGTTTCTTTCTAAGTTTCATTTTGGTCCTCCTTTCTTATAGGGATAACGGATTGGCAAGGAAGGTGCCGACCATAGAAGTAAACAGCCGCAGGCACCACGCATTCATCAGCAGCAAAAAGAACTGGCCGCCAAGCATCCGGCACCAGCTTTTGAAGATATTTCCAGTTGACTGGCTGGCACCCATGGAAAAAGCTGCCGGGGCTGTGTAGACCAGTACCCCCAGAAGAATATAACGTTCTGCCGCTTCAAAGAGCAGCTTGATGTAGTTCCACGCCAGAATCAGTACCAGAATCAGTGCAATGATGGCTACCGCCCCATTTGCACAGACTCCTAGGATGACTGTGACTACGGAGTTAAAATCCGCAAATTTTAAAGGCGGCAGGTCTTCCGTCAAAATCCAGTTGTACGGTGTTCCTGAAATATTCAGGAGCAGATCCACAATATCTTTCGCATAGAAGGTGAGAAAGATAAAGAGGAAGGAACGGATGGACAGCTTAATGGGATCTTCCGCTTCGATACCGGCTCCCATAAAGTAATTTTTAAAGAGCTGCCATACCCAGTTTAAGAGGATCAGCCCGATGCCCAGTGCCAGAAAGACCTGATACATGGTCTCGGCTGCAGGAAAGTAGCGAAGAAACGTATCCATGGAACAGCCCAGAGCACCGAGGACTGAAGTGGTGATCAGATCCAGAATGTTCATGACCTGTTCGGCAATCCATTCCACGATTCCGTCAAGTATTCCCATAGTGGCATCTCCTTTCGTCTATCCGTTCCATTTTCCGCCTGCAAAGAACGGGGTGATGTAAGCCATGATAAAGCCAAGCCCGTTTAAGATCGCCCAGGTAATGACGATACGCTTGAGCCATGCACGTGATTCGTCCACGGTTTTTCCGCTTTTGGAAAAATTCATCATCAGAAGGGCAACCGATGCCGTTACGACTGCAGCAATGGTGGAAATGAGGATAATCTGGTTATAGACATCCTTCATGATCTCATTGGCTTTGGTCCAGATGGTAGCGGCAAAAACCGGCTGTGTATATCCGCAGAGGACTGTGACAGCCAGAAATGCAGCATACAGGCATCTGCCATAATTGACATGCCGTTTTGTGTCCGGCGGAGCGTTTTTCAGTTTGTGTTTCACGTAAAAGTACCTCCTTTTTATAAGAGCGGCAGGAGAATTACCTCCCCTGCCTTTGCTTATGGTTTTCCTGCCTCAAGAAAGGACGCAGCCCGGTCAATGCAGGCTGCGTCCTAAATCAAAGTATGAAATTGTAAAGATCCTCCTATCTTACAGAAAAAACGCAGCTTATTTGCCGCAGGAGAGGCTTCCCATACGGCAGTGCTGCGTTTCGTTCTGCATATAATTTTGACAATATCAATTTTAACATGGGTAAATTACCGCTACAATCGCAGGACTGTGCCAGTTACAGACGATGGAGTGCCAAAAATGTGACCAACGCTAAAAGCGTTATAAATGCAATCCTTATGGATACTGTAAGCGTGATTTGCAACCAATTATACTGGATTTACATGACTAATGCTTTAAGCGTTAGTGAATACTGGAAGGAGGAGGTGTGCGTGTGAAAGGAATGGGAAAGGCAATCCGCAGGTACAGGGAAGAGGCAGGAATTACGCAGGAGAGACTGGCTGAACTGGTGGATATCAGTACCAACCATCTGGGTGCGATTGAGCGGGAAGTGAAAACACCTACGATGGAAACATTTGTAAAGCTGTTGAATGTATTAGGTGCGGAACCGAATGAAGTGCTGAAGGAAGTGATTCCTCTTACCAGAATGGAACATACTTCTGTAGTGGAAGGAAAGCTGGAAAGGCTCACACCGAAGAAGCAGGAAAGCGTGCTTCGGATGCTGGATGTGATAATTGAAGAGATGATGAAATAGAAGCTGTCTGCGAAATTGCCGCAGGCAGTTTTTTTGAAAGCTGTATATGCAATAAAACACATAAAAATATGCGATTTATGATGAAAGTGATTGCAAGATTTGATATAGTAATCCTAAAAGCATTATAAAACTAATTCTTAAAGGATGACTATAATATGAAAAAGGGATATGTGGGATTATTGGCATGTGCGTCAGGAATTCTGATCGGACTGGGAATCAGCCGGCTGGATCTGACAGGTTATCTTGAAAAAACACAGGAGCAGGAATATCACCCGGTAGAAAGAAAGGTGCCTGAATCAGTAGAAAGCAAGCTGAAAGATCCAAAACAGTGCTGGCTGTGTGGAAGCGATGAACGGAGTATGATGGATTATTTCCGGAAGTTTGACGATCTGGGAGTGATCTGTACCAATCACTGGTATGTGATGGATATGCATATCCGGAATCATGATGAGGACGGGAATCTTACCGGCCCGCAGGGAAACGGGCATATGGGTTATACCGGGACAGGAGAAGGCGGCTGCTTTTTCCATACGGAGCAGATGTCGGATTACGGGATTTCCGAAGTATCGGTGGATTACGGGGAAGATAGTATCTTCGATGTGAAAAAAGTACAGAACCATCTGTGTCAGGAATGCCTGGATAAGCTGGTGGAAAGCATGGAGGTATTCTGTGAGGAAACGCAAAAACCCAAGCCCCGTGATCTGGTACTGGTGGATTTTCAGACATTGGAGCTGTACGCCATTCAGGAGCATAATGCGGGATACTTTATCCGGGATTATTATGTGGAAATTGAGTCGGAGGAAGATGGGGTGGAAGTAAAGGCATTTTACTGCCCGAAGCTTAATAACGGGAAAAAGGATGGAGAATAAATTGAGGTTTGCATTGGTGAGGAGTATAATGTAAGTACGTGTTATGTATTGGAAAAACTTGAATTTAGCAGAAAGAAGGATTGTTATGAAATTTATCAATACTAGAAAATTCACATGGATAATTTGTATAATAGGATTTTTGCTTGCTCTTGTAAGTATATTTTTCTTACCGAGTATTATTCCAGTACATTTTGCAAATGGGATTGCGGATGATTATGGAAGAAAAATACAAATATTTTTATTTCCTATATTACAAGTGCTTATCACTTTTTTGACTGGACGAGAAAAAGTAAAATATTGCCTGACACATTCAAAAACTTTCTTAACGGACATTCAGTTTAATTGGATGATAGATGGTGTACTTTTATTGGTAATGTTTGCAGAAATATGGGTTATCTATGCTTCATTTGCATAGAAATACTTGCATAACAATTTACATTTGATTGAGCAGATAAAAATGATTTGAGGTGGTAGCAATGAAAAAGCGATTGGGAATCATAGCCGGAATTTTAGGAATTGTATTGGCAGTCATTGGCATTGTACTGAAGCAGAAAGAAAACACAGCCGTTTCTGTTATTGGTGGTGCGGATGGCCCGACTTCTATTTTCATAGCAGGGAAGTTAAATGGTGATAATTTTATTTTTATGATTGTAGTTGGAATTATTTTATTGATTTTGGCAGGAGTTATTTTTTACAAGCGTAAGCATTAAGTTACAGTTTTTTAGACTGTGTATGGCGGAAGAACCGGGAAAGTGTAGATATATCATGGGGATTTTGGAAAAAAATAAAAAAAGTAAGGGTACAGCGTTTGTCTATGATGAGAATAATGATTACTATAAGATGGAAATAAACGGGATTGAATTTGTCTGTGACAGTATACATTCCGATTATGAGAAGCATGCAGTTGAACTGGCACAGGCGTATGAGAAAAGGCTGCCGGATATCGTGGATTATCTTATGCCGGATATAAAGGAGATGTTTGGAATTACAAATCCAGATGTAATAGCAAACTCACTAGGAAAGCCGAGTATAGATTTGGATAGAGGAACACTGACTTATCTGGAGCACACAATGGACAGCCTACATATTATTGAAATGGAATTTGACGGTATCTTCACGGCATTCTATAACTCCTGTATTGATGGATAGGACTTTAGTAACATAGAGCTGCAGTTGTCTACAGCTTTTATCCAGACTTCGGATGTTACAGAGAAGCAATCAGAAATGGATTGATCGATTTCTGAAGCAGTATCCGGTGAAATCCTTGAACATATGAAGGAAAAGTATGTATGTTAATTTTATTTTTATTGTAGACAAAAGATAGGACTGATATGATAAAAGAACAGGTTATTACAAATAGAGGTGGAGTATTTGATGCAGAAAATATTATTACTGGAGGATGACTTGAATCTAAATCGGGGAATTGCCCTGTTACTTTCACGGGAAGGGTATGAGGTTCGTCAGGTTTATACAATAAAGGAAGCAAAAGAAGCATTTCAAAAAGGAGATTATGCTCTTGTTATCAGCGATATTACATTGCCGGATGGTACAGGACTGGATTTTGGAAGGATGGTACGTGCAGGTGGAGATACATATCTTATCTATCTTACGGCTTTGGATCAGGAAATAGATATTGTAAATGGTTATGATACAGGGGCAGATGATTATATTACCAAACCATTTTCACTGATGGCTTTGGTGTCGAAGGTGAACGCATTGATGAGACGGCTTTCTAAGGTACAGGCACAGATTATGTCTTCCGGAGAGATTACGGTGCATATGAAAACGATGCAGGTGTATAAAGGGGATGAACCAGTTACTTTAAGTAAGAAAGAATTCTCTCTGTTGCTGTATCTCTGGGAGAATGCAGGACAGATTGTTTCAAAAGAAAGTATCCTGGAGCATGTATGGGATATAGACGGTCAATTTGTCGATGATAATACGGTTACTGTCAATATAAGCAGACTGAAGAATAAACTTGGAACAGAAGAGATAGCGAATGTGAGAGGACTGGGATATATATGGACCGGAAAGGTAAACAAAAATTAAAACGGTATTTTATCGTATATGTAATCTTTGCAGTATTTTTTACAGTAGGAATGTATCTGATAACAAAGTATGAGGAAAATGCGAAAGCAACGCAGATAGCACTGCTCCTTGCAGAACATCCTGAACTGGAAGGGGAAATAGTTGCAATCTGGGAAAAGTCAGGAACAGTAGATTTTATAAGAGACCGGGACGATCAGAAGATAGAAAGAGTCGTACAGATGCTGGAAGAAACTTATGGTTATCACTCAGGGAGTGGATCTTCAGATGTGGTTATAAGGATTATCTGGGGAATTGGATTACTAGTGGGAGTCATAGTATGTAGCCTGTTCTTGTACCTGGACCGAAGAAAAAACTGGAGCAGATACGGTGATGAGGAACAATTACAGCAATTATATGAATGTCTGCAGGAATTCAGAAAAGGAAAATTCCAAACATATCCTGAAGAAACATCAGAATCGGAACAATGGTTAAAGGTGTGGGAATCTGTAAAGGAGCTGGGGCAATATTTCGAAGATTTGAAGGAACGTCTGGAGCAGGAAGAAAATGGTACGAAGAGTCTGATTACAGATATTTCCCATCAGTTGAAGACTCCGCTTGCATCACTCCGGATGAGTCATGAGCTGGTGGCAGAAAATCGGGTTACAGGAGAAGAACAGAGGGAGTTTCTGGAGCAGGAATCACAGGAACTTACCAAACTGGAACAGCTCTTGAATGAACTGGTAAATCTTTCAAGGCTGGAAACACATATGATCCAGATACATTCGCTTCATGAAAGCCTGAAGAAAACGCTAACAGAGGCTGTCAGTCAGATTTATATGAAGGCAAGAGGAAAAGATATTTCCATTCAGGTGGAGATGGATGATGATATAGTTGTGAACCATGATTCAAAATGGACGGTAGAAGCATTAACGAATATCCTTGAGAATGCAGTCAAATATTCACCGGAACATACAACGATTACAGTGAGGACGCAGGAGCTAGCAAGCAATGTGCTTATTGAAGTAGAAGATGAAGGAATGGGCATTCCTGCGGAGGAACTGCATAAGATCTATCAGAGATTTTACCGGGGAAGGAAAGCAAAGGAACAGGTAAAAGACGGAGCGGGTGTCGGTCTGTATCTTGCCAGAAAGATCATAGAAGAACAGGGGGGGACAATAGCAGCCAAAAGAAAGGCTGAGAAAGGTATGATATTTAAAGTGACACTGCCGCTCATAATAGGAGAATAGTCGGAACCCTTACAAAACTGTTATGGTTGTTGTAAGGGTTTTGTAATGCAGGAATGTTATAGTAGGGGTATGAAATGGAAAGGGGACTTGAAGATATGAGTAGTATTTTAAAAGTAGAAGATCTAGTAAAGTATTATGGAGAAGGCGAGAATCAGGTGAGAGCCGTGGATCATACAAGTTTACAGATAGAGAGAGGCAAGTTTACAGCTATCGTAGGACGTTCCGGCTCCGGAAAATCTACACTTCTGCATCTGATTGGAGGGCTTGACAGACCGGATTCCGGCAAAGTATGGATTGATGGAACCGATATCTATTCTCGAAAAGATGATAAACTGGCACAGTTTCGAAGAAAGAAGATAGGATTTATCTTTCAGGATTTTAATCTGATTCCATCGCTGAATGTGTGGGAGAATATCGTTCTTCCGCTGGGACTTGATAATCGCAAGGTAAAGCCGCGGGAAGTGGAAGATATTCTCAAAAAAATCGGACTGCAGGATAAGAAAGATGCGATGCCGTCTGCTTTGTCTGGTGGACAGAAACAGAGAACTGCGATAGCCAGGGCATTGGTGACAAGACCGGCGATAATTTTGGCGGATGAGCCGACTGGAAACCTTGATTCCCAGACTGAGCTAGAGGTTATGAGCCTATTGAAAAGCTGCGTGTCGGATTTCGGGCAGACGCTTATCATGATTACCCATGATGAAACGATTGCCCAGATGGCGGATGAAATGATTATCATTGAAGATGGCAAGGCGGTGAGAAGATAATGAAGATGACGACCAGAGTTGCATATTGCAATATGCGGCATTATAAGAGCAAAAACATACTGATTGGAATTGCCATTATCCTGACAACATTACTGCTGTTCGTAATCCCATCAATCGGAAAAGATATGGTGGAAGTGAACTTTGCGGTAATCAATAAGATTTATCCAACATGGCATGCCCTTTATCGGAACGTGGACGAGAGTACAGTTATGAAACTGGCGGCACATCATGATGTGAAAACTTACGGACTCCGCAGCGATGCGGGGTACATGAATCTGGAAGATGCGACGGTTTCCATGATGTATATGGACAGAACAGGGATGGAACTTTATAAAGTGAAGCTGAAAGAGGGGCAACTTCCGCAGAAAGAAAATGATATTGTGGTTTCAAAAGGAATACTGGAAGCATTAGGACAGAATGGGAAAATCGGTGACACTATCACAGTACCTTATCAGATTCTGAAAGATGACGGACTGGATTATACGAAGGAGAAAGACTTTCGAATCTGTGGTTTTTTAGCAGATAATGAGAGCAGCAAAGAACAAAAACAATATACATCATTGGTTTCAGAGGCCTTTCTGAAAGCGGAGATACCGGTAGAACAGGTGAAATATCGGTTTTTACTTCAGGTGAATGGACAGAAAGGAAATACGACTGCAGATTATACAGAGACGATACAGAATATTGCCAGACAGTTCGGGATTTCCGAGGATGACATGAATATTAATAAAGAGTATCTTGCAGCAAATTATGTGGATCCGGCTACAATTCCGGTGATTGTAGGAATCATGCTTATTGTTGTATTGGCGGGCATTATCACAATTTATAGTGTTTATTATGTATCTATGAACCAGAGGGTTCGGGAATTTGGAAAGTTAAAGGCAATCGGGGCTACGAAACGGCAGCTTAGACAAATCGTACTAAGAGAGGGAATGGGAGTGGCGTTGTTTGCCATTCCGATAGGACTTTTGATCGGAACAGTTGCTGTGAAAGTTGTACTTCTCCAGTTTGTAGAACATGCAAAGGATTCAAACGTACTTATAACAGAGGCATACAAGGTTGTAGCTAAAGGAGAAGTCCAACTTTATTATTGGTGGATTTATCTGTTGGCAATTGCAGTGACTCTGTGTACAGTGTATCTGTCACTGATGAAGCCTATGCGTATGGCGGCGAAGGTATCAGAAATAGAAGCTATGCGTTACCAGGGAGGCAGTAAGCGACAGAAAAGCAGCAGGAAGGGATATCAATTTCTGAATATCGGACGACTGACCAAGAGAAATCTTGCAGAGAATAAAAAGAAGAGTACTATCACGATTGTATCTATGGCCGTTACCGGAATATTTGTCATGATGGTAGCAACGGTGCTGTCTTGTGCAAATCCGATGGAAAGTGCAAAGAGTTCGATTGTGGGGCAATATGAGATTTCTCCAATTGTGGAATCCGGGAATAAAGAGCATCCTGAATATGAATGGGCGGAGGTTCAAAAGAATAATCCATTAAATGAAGGACTAAAGCAGCAGATAGAGGAGCTTGACGGTGTTGAGCGGGTAGATGTGTTTACCGCGTTGAAGGTATCAGGAGGACCTTTTGAAGAAAAAATTGGAACCGAATTTATCAATGGAGTGCCGGAAGAATACGCAGAAGAGCTGAAAAAAGGAATCACTGAAGGCAATGTCACATACGAGGAATTGAAATCCGGGGATAAAGTGATTCTGGACCGCGCGCTACTTCACTGGTATCCAGATATTAAAGTGGGAGATAAGCTGAAACTCAATATTCATGATGGAGATAATACCTTTCAAAAAGAGATTGAAGTGGCAGCAATTGGTGAATATGGAACAGGTCTGACAAACTATAACTGTCTTATCATGGCAAAAGAAGGGGCAGAGAAACTTACCATAAATAATTCTTCCAGCTATTTTCAGGTGATTGCAGATAAGGATTATGATGAGGCACTGGAAGCATCTCTACAGGCTATTGTGGATGGATCAGGCAGACTGCAGATGCGTACCTGGAAGAATGAGTACGATACATGGGAAAATGCCATACAGATGACTAGAGGTGCATGTTATGCATTTATCATCATTCTGGCAGCAATCAGCATTATGAACTTGATTAACACAATGATCAATAGTGTCCATGTGCGAAAAAAGGAGCTTGGCATGATGCAGGCAATCGGAATGTCGGACCGTCAGTTGATGAAGATGCTCCAGTTGGAAGGTATATTCTATACAGTAGGCACTCTTATTATCAGTATCGGAGTGGGAAGTCTTGCAGGATATCCGTTGTTTTTATATGCAAAGCGTACAGGAATGTTTGATATCAGCACATACCATTATCCGGTAACAGCAGCTATTATTATAATTTTAACATTGTTTGTGATACAGATGTTATTGGCAATATTCATTGCAAAGTCAGTAAGGAAAGATTCATTGATAGAGAGAATTCGTTTCAGTGAGTAAGAATATAAATTTCTGATGTTTAATGCAGATACTAATCAATGTCATAATAAAAAGGGGGACTTGATTTCTCAAATCCCCCAGTGTATAATGAACTCAAGAAAGGTATTCAGATGCAAAATCTGATGCCCTCAGTTAAATTTTATATTCTATGTATAAGTCATAGCATCCAAAACTTTCCTAGGGTCGTGGATGCTATTTCTTATTATGTCGATCTATATAAGTCAAAGCCGCAAAAATTACCAATAGTAAAGTCAATACTTCCATTGTATTCATGGGCATCACCCTCCTTGGATACTAGAGGGCAAAATCGAAATGCATCCGTCTTTCCGGTTCAGTAATACCGAATCAGTATAACACGTTACCGTTTTCAGTACAATAAGGTAATGGTCTGAAAAATACTTTATTCTGTCACCTTATGTAGCTGTATCGTGAGTATTTGCTGGACTAATTGGTGCTGTATATGAAAAAAAGCTATTTAAAAATAAGGTGGAAGCCTTATATGGTCTGCTTGATGATGCGGGTGATGATGCCGAGGGCAACATTACGCTCTTCATCAATATGCGTCACCACAAAGGATACCTGATCCTTTTTCCCGACTGTCCGGCTGTCATAGCAGGAGTGGGCAATGGCATTGACACCGATGGAGAGCCGGACAAAGACGGTGCCTTTATGGATGTCTTCCACAGTTCCGGCGTATTTTCCCTGAATCTTACATTTTTTCATGTTTTCCTTGCTGGTGTTGCCTTCCACACTTTTGACATCTGCGTGGACAATGACCTGCTCCGGTGAGTCTGCCCGCACATCCAGGATGCGTACCAGGATGTGATCGCCTACCTGGAAGCGTTCTCTGGCATCACCCATCCAGTCGAAGGACAGGTCTCTGGCAAGAATGGAGGTTTCCACACCGAAAATTTCTGCCCGGACTACCTTTTCCGCAACAGCAATGACTCTTGCCTGCACGATACGGTCTTCATAAACTTTCGGCATTCCGGAAGCATCTTTATCCAGATAGAAGATCTGGCGTTTCTTCAGCATCGCTTCTTTCCGGCTGGCGACAATGCTGCGTGTCTTCGGATCTAATCCCTTAATCAGAAAATCAATCTCACATCCAAGCATATTGTTGAGGATTTTGTTCTGCCGCAGAGCAAGCTCCCCATAATCGTGTGCTTCATCCTGCATGAGATGGATCATCATCTCAGTTACTGGGATGACAGTACGGAAATCCTTGTAGTAAACCACGGCAATGAGGCTGCCGTTTTCTGTTTTCTCGATACCGCCAAGCATTCCGGTTAAGATTCGGCGGGTACGGTAGGCATTCTGGATCTCATGCCAGGTAAGGTCTGAAATGGACTGGGCTGTTTCCAGCTTCGCATCGGAATCCAGAGTTAAAATAGGTGTGTTGGTTGTTTCGTTTGGCATCATAGTGTCTCCTTTCAAATTATGACATGATAGAATCTTTATCTAAAGGAACCATGTCTGTGTGATCCGAATAGTTATCTGCTGAGAAGTCATCCGGGAAATCGTGATAGCCAGGTTCCTGATAAACGCTTTGCTGGTCAAAGTGCGGTTCAGCTTTTTTCTTTTTCTGCTTTCCATAAGAAGCGGTTTTTTTCGGGTGGGAAGCAGGAATAGTTGGAGTGTACGTATATTCTTCACTACATGCTCCTTTTCTCCATTCCGGAATATGTTCGGAAGCCTTCCGGGGAATGAGTTTTTGGGCATCCGGGTGCAGGGTGTAATCGTATTTTTCTACCTGCAGTACCTTCTGACCACGCAGGATAATCAGTGCAGTATCCAGCGGGAGCCGCAGGATCTCATCCGGAGTTAAGAGCTTTCGTTTCCCGATGGATCTGGTCTGGCGGTATTCCGGTGTATAATCGGATACCCTCCAGCTATTTAATTGTTTGGCTTCGCTGCTGACACCAACGGTCACATCACCGGAGCGGTTAGAGATAAATGTAGCAGTTACCTCATCCGTACAGCCTAAAAATAGCTGAGTGTCGCAGTTCCCGATGATTTCCTGCCATTGGTTTAAGGGATACCGGTTCTGCATCTGAGGCAGGTTTTGGAAAATGCAGGAAATACTGAGGTTTCGACTTCGGATCACGGAAATCTTTTTGTTGAGCGATAGGATTGCTCCCGTATTCGCCAGCTCATCAGCCAGGATATGTACCGGAACCGGCAGTTTTCCATCTTCCCCATAGGTGTCTGCATAACGGACCAGTTTGATAAATACGAAGGTCATAAACAGGGAAGAAAGAAAATCAAAAGTGCTGTCTTGATCCGAAGTGATGCAGAAGTATGCACATTTTTCTTTTCCCGGCAGCGTCAGGTTGATCTCATCATAGGAAGTGATCTGGCGGATCAGCTTGTTCTGGAATACCTGAAGTCTGGAACCGAGTCCGATGATGACGCCGGAACGTACCGTGTCACTTGCCTGCTTATAGATGCAGTAGGGGACTTTTGCCGGATGGGAGACCGGAAGCAGGTCAAAGAGGCTGTTCAGTTCTTTTTCCGAACTCATGGTCAGGAGTTTGTATACCTGTCCGATATTCTTTGCCTCCGGTGGGAATCCCTGATCCACATAGAGAATCAGAGCTTTTAATAAGTTCATCTCGGCATTGTCCCAGAAGTGATCGCCTTTGGCAGAACCGGTATTCTGGATGATGACATCAGCAAATACCTGTGCCATGGTTTCCTGTCCGCCAATTTCACCCAGACAATTCCAACTATCCGAGTTTTCCGGGTTTACAAGATTAAAGGATTTCACGATATATCCGGCATTCTCAAGGTAAGTGGCTGTACTTTCGTACAATTCCGATTTTGGATCGGTGATGATGAGGCTTTCCCCGCGGGCAACACACTGGAAGATCATGTTGCGTGCAAAGGCCCGGCTTTTCATGGAACCGCTGGCACCGTAAACGGCAATATTCCGGTTCATGCGGGTATCCTTCGGGAGACAAACGGCTTTTCCGTTCAGTTTTCCAAGAATGGTTCCCTTGTGTTTCTTGACATCATTCGTAAGCTCCAGTACCTGATGCATTTCCTCCAAAGTCATAAAACCGGAAGTCCCATAGGTTCCCTTTGTGGAATAATTCAGGTTCCGGCCCCGGTCTGTTATTTCCCCGTTTCGGTCAAATCCCATACGCATGAGAAGGAAGGTCAGGAGTCCAAAAGCTGCCAGACATAGAAAAATCCCATACAGATTGTACGGGAAAGCAGTCAGGGCATCCAGACAGGCGAGCGGGTGCGGGGAGGGGATCTGCGGGGCAGTTCCGTTTCCGGCAAAATTGCCGGCAGATTCCCAGGTCTGATAGTTGCGGATAAATTGAGCAACATAGCCTCCTGCATAGAGGGTGCAGAAGGTGATCGGAAGCATATAAATGAGCTTCCACCATTTACGGTTCATGTAAAAACCCCCTTTTGAATTTGCAAAGGTCAATACTGGAGAAATGGATTGTGGCAGTTAAGTATTTTTTCAGGACCGGAATCTGAAAATCGAAACAGATCAGGTTCCCGGATCTGCCGTATACATTTAAGCCGGTATTGAACCGGTTGATTCGCTGCATGTCAAAATCATAAGCAAGAAGGATGGGGTTCCCGGAAGCATCCGTGGCATCATGTTCCAGTGGAATTGAATCGCTGCGGCAGCCCAGATCGGACAGCAGGAGGTTGTCCAGCTTTTCCATGATCTCAGGGTGAACCAGCAGTTTTAAAAGCACTTCCCCTTCCGGAGTATTGGGAAGGTAATGGAAATGCTCGAAGGAGGTGTCCAGCATAAACAGGCTCTTTTTGTAGCCTCCGGTACTGGTAAACAGCCGGAAAGCCATTTCCATGTCGGTTCCGGTCATGATTGCCCGGATCTGTGGATGTCCGTTGTAAGGGTAGCCTTGCAGGTAATGCTGCAGGAAGGCGTTTAAGCGGACTTCCGTTCGATATTCCCATTTCAGGACTCCGTTTCCCGTGTTATAAAGGACATAGACACATTGCGGTGCCATCAGGATGCCCATGCTGCGGGAGTTCCTAATCTTCGTGGTCTCCGGGCCCAATTCCTTAATTTCTCTGGAAGCGTAAAAAAGAGGAAGGCTTCGCATACCGATGGAACCAGCTTCGCGGTGATTACAGAAGATGTCAGGTTTTACATCCGGATAAAAGGGAATCCCGGCATGAAGGAGTGTCAGATACGTTTCGGCTTTCTGATGTAAGCGGATACGTCGGGATACTTCACTTCGGATGAGGTTCGTCTCGGTATTGCCGGTCAGATAGCACTGGAAGCGTAGCGGCGAGACAGATAACAGCATCTCTTTCGCAGCTTTTGTAAGACGGTAGCCTCTGAGAGCATCCCGGTAGTGGGTACGGATGAGGTGTTCCGCCTTCAAATCCGTAATGAGTTTTTCCGCATAGGAGGCACTTGGGATGAGTCTGTTTAGCTGGTCTGCGGGAAATTCCCCGCACATCCCTATCATTTCCAGTAAGCGGTATTTCGTAGTGTCAGGTCTTATCAAATAAGCATCACCTCAATTCAGTTCTTACCCATGCAAGCCTATACTTGGGTAAATCTCCGGTGGTTTGGAGATAAAAAAAGCAAGAAAACAAAGTTCCCTGCGGTGGTTCTTACCGATGTCGGATTTCTGCCTGAGAAGTCAGGAGATTTTCCGACATGCTTTCGTGATGATTTTTCTGGTTCTGCAGCCATTTCGGAAAGTCAGCTTTTTCCATAACCGATACCAGTGTACAGTCCTTTAAGCCAAGCTGTGTCGTGTAGTAGGAATCACAGAAAAAGCCGCTGTCATCTGTCAGAACATAAGTACAAAGTGTATCCAGAATCTGTTTAAACTCCAGATTGTCATAATCCCGGATACGTCTTTGAGGAAGTTCCCTGTCATATATTTGACTGAAACATATCACGCAGTCACGATAGAGGGGCAGGGCATTTTGTTTTACATACTCCCGAAGCATATAATTAAGCGGTTCATGGAGAAATGCAGTGTTTGTGTGGACTCTTCGTTTCGGAAGCAGTCCGGGAAGCGTAATGGTGAGAATCCCCTGCTGTTCTGCAATCCGCATTCCCTGTGCATCTGCCGCTTTGGGAAGATAAGCTGCTTGATTTGGGGAGAGAGCCGGACAGACAAGGTTACGCATCTGGCAGGCAATCCGCTCCGCCCGAAGAGCAGCACTGACGCTCAGTTCCTCAAAATTTTTATCATAATTCTGGATATCAGTGACCTTCAGAGCGTAAACGGTATTCGTCAGTTTTTGCAGCTCCCCTTCCAGTTTTTCAAGCCGCTGGTAAATGGTTGGTGTATTTTGCGTCATAATAACCTACTTTCTCATGTAGTAACTGACAGCACCGGATTCATTTACAAGGCAGTAAGCGGCTACATCATCAATGGTGATTTTGGCAGCCTGGCTTTCGGATTCTAAGACAATCAGGCGTTTGGAACCATGTGATGGGATACTTTCCATCACATGATTGATCAGAGCCTCCTGTTCTTCACCGATATAGATGATTTCGTATTGTTCATCTTGCGAAAAGAAATTGAGCTTGATTGGAAATTCGCCACTGGTGTGGTATACAACACCTTTCTTAAAATCCAGCAGTACCCAGAAGCATGTAATTATAGCATAGTCAGGATTCTCAGCAGACTGCTGGCTGTCACAAAGAAGGTCATGCTCTTTATCGTAAATGATGCGCCCTTGTTTGATGAGGCTGGTAATCAATGACTTGATAGACTGCTCATGTCGGGAGAAAAGTTGTAAAACCTGGTCATACCTCAGAGTATGGTAAGTGGTAATGAACCGTAAGAGCTTGGCTCCCTCTCCTTGATAGATTTCGTTCCTTGTTTTCATGATTGACTCCCTTCTATATATAATAGGAAACTTTATACATATGGCTGTACGTACAGGATACGTTTGGTATTGTAAGTATAGTGTACGTACAAAGTACATAGAACCTGCTGTCAGCGATTGAATTTACAGGTACAAAAAAAGCACCATCTATGGGTGCTGGAAATAAGGAAAACTATAAGCAATACCTATTGTAGCATGGGTAATTTTACGCTTCAATCGCAGAAGCAGGTCATTTCTGTGCCATTTTCACTGGTTGGCATAAAAAAAGCAGGAAACCATTTTGATTCCCTGCATGGTGTATTGTTGTGCTTTTGTGTAGTTCTAATGATTACTTGTCTTTATAAAATGCTTCGAAAGCTTGTGCGAAGAATTCGGCTGTACCATTGCCGTATTTTTCATCTATCATAGGTTTGATTTTTTCATTACGGTAATATTGAGCCTGTGCAACCATCAGACCGTGTTCTTTCTTTATCTGTGAAAGTTGTTTCATAAGAAAACCGTATTCGGAAACAAGTTCTCTTACTTCAGAAGAATCTGGTGAACATACTTTTTTAGCTGCTAATTTGTATAAAAGATTGTCAAATTGTTGGTTGTAACTTTCTGCAGCCTCTTTGCTAATAGGATTGTTGGCAACAGACAGGAATTGCTCTTTTCCTCCATACCACTCAACAACTTTAGCATAGCCTTTCTGCATTTCTTCTGATGAAACTGTCTTAATATAATGCTTTTTCCATTCTTCAATGCTTCCAAACTCTTTTACAGCAAGTTCTTTCATATTGTCAGGCATATGTTCAAACATAGTTTGGAACATTTCTTCAACTTCCGTTTTACTAAAAATCGCAAAATCCATTTTATTCTCTCCTTTCAGGATATCATCAATGCTGGCAATCAGATGTTCCATACGTTCTTTCTTTGCTACCAACATTTTTCTCTGCATTTGCAAGATCTGGTTCCTTTCAAGAGCAGGATTCTCCAGAACAGCTTTGATTTCTTTCAAAGGAATGTCAAACTCACGGAAAAACAGAATCTGCTGTAATATTTCCAATGCCCTATCGTCATAAAGCCGGTATCCCGCATCACTTTTTTGTGTTGGTTTTAAAAGCCCGATTTCATCGTAATAGTGAAGCGTGCGAACGCTGATACCTGTAAGTTCTGATATTTCTTTGACTGTCCTCATAGTTGCTGACCTCCTGTTCCTGATAAGATAACTGTACGCTATGACGTTCCGTGAGAGTCAATATATATTTTGCATTTTTTAGTATAACATTTTTATGATATTACGAAAAGCCGAGGAGATAGGCGATATGTATTACTCTGGAAAGAACTTGTTGAGCGTATCCAATGTCTCTTTTGCAGTAAATCCCCAAAGGATGGTACTGAGTGCTTCAATCGCAGCCCTGCGTTTCCGGTAATAGGTGCGGTAGGAAATATTGGTGATGTGGTGAGCCAGCTTATCCAATATCTCATCTGTATTTTTCATTTCCTGTGGAGAGAGAAAAGCGTAGTAGAGAATCCAGTAATACTGTTCCCCATGCTTGTGATTGTTCCGGAGGAGATCGATGGATGATTCCAAAAGCTTCAGCATCTGGTTGCTTCTGGCAATACTTTTTGCCCGTTGTTCGATGTCGCTTCCGGTAAGATCAGCCCCGGCAGCATAGATGGAGTCCAGAAATTTGTCGATGTCATTGTCGTATTGGAGCTTAAACTGGTGCTCCATCTGGTGTACGACTACCTTCAGGCTGTAGGTTGCATCCCGGTATCTGCGTAAAAACTGATAGGTGTCGTGAAAACGTGGATCTTCTTCGGGTGAAGGAAATCCCTGTGTATTGCGGTTTGCCATGTCTATTCCCCCCCTTTCAGTGCAGAAGGCTCTGCCACGGCAGGCATCTTTTGGGCAGACTCATCCCCTGGACTTACGGACAACTCAAACCGATAAGCGGCATTTCCGTAGGGACAGATAATATTTAGAGTAAATGTATTAAATATATCTTTGCAGGCTGATAATGGAGATAATATATAGCGGGTTTTGGAGCAGTGGCAACATGGAATCCCTTGTGAATCCAATAGTTCTGCGACTTTTTGCACGATAAATTTCATGTGTGAATCTGGAACGCAGGAATCATTTTTTGTAACGGTGATTTGTGAGTCTGTGACAGTTTCTGAAACGCTAACAGAAGCAGAATCCTCAATAGTGATTTCTTCAGGTACATGGATTGGTAATTGCATCTTCATAGCGATCTCCTCCTTGTCAATCATAACGTCGCTGATATTAAACATCACGGACAGGTAATTGTTGAGATAAATTACGCTTCCGTGTTTTCCTGTAAATGAGATAAGTGTAATGTATTCTTTTTCCTCCAGTTTCTTCAAGAGTCGTGATACCGATGCCTTTGACAGACTCCACCTTTCACCCAGTTCATTAAAGCTGGTAAGGGGATTTCCGGTATTATCCCGGTAATAGACAATGGGACCGGAATCAGATCCCAGGACAGAGGAATCGTTGTAAACTGCATGAATCCACAGATCCAGAATAACATCCATTTCCGAGCATTTTCCAATGCCAATTAGTTCGTGAACTTTGGCAATCGGGAAAAAGAAAAACCCTGTATCTTTTTTACAGGGATAGTTGTATTCCAATACGGTATTGTCTTTGGGCCAGTCTGATATTTTGAATTTGACCAGGCGGTTTTTGCCGAGAAGAGAGTAGGTAATGTAATTCTGCTCTTCAAAAAATCGAAGGATGGACAACGCTTGATGTTGGAAACGGCAGCGAAACCATTCCTGAAGATCTGTGACTGTGCAGATCCACTCTCCTGGACCAATGGTATAGGTAATGTGTTCCATCCGGCGGTAGGATGTGCGGTAATTTGCATAGGAGCATAATACCAGATAATAAAAAAGAAAAGAGCCCCCGGTAGTTCGGATGCTCTTGGTAGTGATTAAAGTTTGTATGAAGTCACGGTAAATGCGACAGCGTGGAAATTCCACGATTTGTTTGAGTTCTAATTTGTAATTCATGGTGATCTTCCTTTCAAAGTATATTTAATTGTAATCGGACTTTTCATAGTGTTGGTATCAAGAAGAAGCCGATGGAAGTATAGCAAGTAGTCGTGTCACTCATTGCATTTTTATTGCATTTTTAAAATTTAGATTATGTGGCTATGTTGCTCTTAACTGGTTAAAAAGCCTTTAAAATCGTCTATATGCGTTAATACTCCGTACTGTCTGTCTGGAGTTTGAATAATTTTCAAAAGCTCGCAAAGCCTAGTAAAATGGGCATTTGCGAGCTTGTTTTTTGTCTTGTGGTACTAAAATGGTACTAAAGTGAGCTGTGCGTGAATAGTTTCATTTACGCCTGAGGCCATGTTATTTTCCACTCAAAATATTCATTAGGAGAAA
>NZ_DBLYVB010000021.1:0-40793 GCF_057604405.1 Hominiventricola sp. | reverse complement strand
ATAGATTGGATACCACGAATTTCTTTGTATGTAACTTGCAATATTTCCTGCTTTCGGAATCTTTTCTTTTATTCTGCTTAAACACTCCTGATTGTCTGGAAGCATTGGTAACAATTCTCTCGGTGCTCACGAGCACCGGAAAAAAGAAAAAGCAGCAATGAGCTTTTACGATCATTGCTGCAAAAAATGCACGTTCCCAGGGGGAATCGAACCCTCAACTAGTGCTTAGGAGAGCTCCAACCTATTGTCACTCTCTGTCAATCTGAGGTAAGGTAAACCCATATGGGACACTATTAAAAACTGTTTCCTATTCAATTTGAGTTATTCTGAATACCCCCTCTGTCAAGCTCTGTAAAGCTCTGAAAGTTAGCTGATTGTTTGCTCCAGCTAATAATTGGGGAATGCCTTGATATTACCATCGACATCTGTTATATGACCACCATACGTCCAGGTTTCAGCAGCATATCCAAAATCAATTGGCTTCTGGCAGGCAATGTTAATGATCCAGGCTTTTTCTTCGTCTGTAATTTCAGCATTCCTGCCACGACCAGGGGCATCAGAGAGTGCATTTTCAATGCCGCCTTCTTTAAATTTTTTTAGGCAAAGCATGACGCTACAGCGGTTGAGCCCCACTTTATCGGCAATCGCATCTATTGATACGGAATCCGCACGTAATAATAGAATTCGCGCTCTTGCAACTGTTTGAGCCTGAATTGTTCTGGCACGAGTTTGAATTTCCAGATATTCTCTTTCTTCATTGCTAAGTTCAATTGATGATGCTCTTTTGCCCATGTAAATGCCCTCCAAAATCTTTATAAGGACATTGTCGCACAGATTTTTAATATAGTCGAGCTATTACTAGTATGGACAAAGATTATCAAAATATAAGACAAAGAACAGGCAAATTATTTCCCTTGTATTGCCTGCTCTTTGTCTTTTTCTAAATTTTATAACTGCAATTTCCTGTTTCCAACACCTCTATCACATTTTGTGCCGCCATCAAACTCATCTTGCTGCTGGCTTCTTTGGTTGCCGCTCCGGCATGCGGAGTAATAATACAATTCTGAAGCGTACACAGCGGACTATCATACGGCGGTTCCTGCACAGTTGCATCTAAACCTGCCCCTCTGATTTCTCCATTCTTTAATGCAGTATAAAGAGCCATTTCATCCACTATGCCACCTCTGGCTGTGTTGATCAGAATTGCATCTTTTTTCATCATCTGGAACTCTCTTGCCCCAAACATATTTTTTGTTTCTTCTGTTAAAGGAGAGTGTATCGTAATAAAATCAGACTCCTGAATCAGGGTATCCAGATCAACATACTTTGCTCCAAACTCTTTCGAAAAAAGATCATCCTGATATTTATCGTAACACAGGATTTGCATATTAAAACCTTTGCATCGTCTTGCTACTCCTTTCCCGATCCGCCCAGTCCCAATCACACCCAGAGTCTTTTCCCACATTTCGACACCGGAGGGTCTCACTCCATTTTTCCCTTTTATACTATTATCCATTATGGTAATATTACGTGCACAATTTAGCATCAGAGCCACTGCCATATCTGCTACTGAATCACCATTGGCACCAGGTGTTATTGTTACAATAATATTTTTTTCTTCTGCTGCCTGCACATCAACTTTATCGTATCCCACTCCATACCTGGATAGAACCTTAAGCTGCCCTGCCTTTTCTAATAAACTGCGATCATAGTTTTCTAAACCTGCAATTATTGCATCGGCAGTCCCGATCTCCTGTGCAAGCTGCTCCGTAATCGGCCCATCTGCTGCTTCCAGTTTTTTTATTTCACAATTATGCGCTTCCAATAGCTCCTTTGCTTTCGAATCCACACTGCCAAAAGAACGAGCCGTTACCAGAACCCTGTATTTTCCCATAGGTATCCCTCCTTACAAATCCTTTACAAGTTCGACTGCCTCCATCGTTGCCTTTTTTATCTCGTCAAACTTGCCTTCCCGGATCAATGAATCTTTTACCATCCAACTGCCACCGCATGCTATAATTCTGGGATCTGCCAGATACTCACGGATGTTGCCGGCATTAATACCTCCTGTCGGCATAAAACGCATCTGGGGAAATGGTCCGGATAATGCCTTAATCGTCGCCAGTCCTCCATATTGTGAAGCAGGGAAAAATTTCGCTACCGACAAACCGTATTCCAGCAAATACATAAGTTCTGTCGGCGTACAGATTCCTGGGAAAACAGGGATTTTATTTTCAATGGCATATTCTGTAACTTTTTGGCTAAAACCGGCTGAAACCAGGAATTTTGCTCCGGCTGACACTGCTTTTTTTGCCTGTTCTACTGTCACAATCGTTCCGGCTCCCACCAACATTTCTGGAAATCTCTCAGTAATTGCCCGAATCGATGCTTCTGCTGCCTCCGTCCGGAATGTGATTTCCGCAATCGGAAGTCCGCCTTGTATCAGTGCATCCGCCAGCGGGACTGCATTATCTGCATTATGAAGTACTACTACCGGAACAATTTTTAATTCTTCAATTTTCTTATTTACATCCATCTCTTCTTCATCCTCCTATTCCCACGCCAAAATCCGTCCTGGATTTTCTCTGAAAATCTTTTGGATTTGTTCTTCTGTAATTCCCTGTTTTCGCATTTCCGGAATAAATGTTTTTAAGATATACGCCAATCCAACTCCCTCAGGAGTATAGGTTTTTAATCTTTCTCTTGTGGTATCCAGCGAACATAACAATTGTCTCTCATAGCCACATTCAAATATTCTTTTGATCAATGCTATCTCTTTTTTGTCGCTGTGATATTTAAAACGTCCAATCGTATCAAATTCCAGCGCCGCTCCCGTTTCCAAAACTTTCCAGAAGCTTTCCTCTGCACACGCGCGATCCATATGACAGAAATAAACCTTTTCCATATTTATTCTTTCTGCCTTAAAAAATGTCAACAACTCATTAAGATCGCTTTCTGCCTCGATATGCACCATCAACGGTGCTCCTGTCTCTTTTTGTGCCCTCACTGCTGCCTTGAATAACACCGTGTATTGTCCCTGTAAATTACACTTATCTAAAGCAGTTTTAATGATCCCGGCTTTTCCTTTTTGCTGTTTTTCGAAAAATTTCAGGTCTGTATCGGTATACATTCCTTCTGTTAATTCCTTACAATAGAATTCGCACAATTTACGTTCTTCAACTGTACGAATCCAATGCTTCTCCGGATAAAACAGAAGCTTATGAAATCCGGTTGATGCCACAATATGCACGCCCGTTTTTCTACTGATTTTTTCCAGTCCTTCTGCGTCCCGACCACAGCCACCCGGCTGCGCTTCTACCAAAGCGCAGCCGCCTGCTTTTTTATAGTCCGTCACTTCCTGTTCCGACCATTCCCTGTTATCCATAAATAAGGCCGGATTGATCTCAAAAGATGTTCCTTTCCGCAGCAGAAGATGTTCATGACATTGTGTAAATCCCAAATCCTTAGATTCTATTTTTCCCAGTACCGTATGTATTTGCCCTTTCATCCGATTCACCGTACTTTATTTTTACCACTTAGGATTCGGCACAATCACAGGTTTCCCCTCCCGCTCCAGAATCAATTTGTGGTATCCCTTTGTCTCAATGGTTCCGTAATCATGGCCTGCATCCGCAGCGAAACAGAAAAACATCACCAACGGCTCTTTTCCTGTATTCACTGAACGATGCGCATATCTTCTCGGAACATACAAGGCCTCTCCCTTTTTTAACGGCATTTCCATGGTATCGCCTTCCGGATTCTCTAAAACCATATATCCGCTTCCATTTAATGTGTAATATACCTCTGCTGTCTCAAGCTGGGTATGAAAATGTCCCTTGGTCATAAAATATTCTTCGCCAACCAGACCCGGATATAAAATGGTAGTGCCGAATCCCAGATCGCCCTTTCTCTCCGGGAATCCCAGCTCATAAAACTCGTAAACCAACGGATCAGAAGTCTCCAGAATCTTCTCTGCCGCCTCCGTATCCAGATACATATTTTTCATCTGCGAGAGATATCTCTTTGTACTTTCCGCTGTCTTTGAAAACCCATTTAACAAATCAAAATCTACTGAAAAACTGCTGTCCCAATTAAAAGAATTCATATTATCCCCCTTATGCGTTCTTTGCCACTTCACTGAGCATCATTACTTTCGATTGCATATCATCGATATGAAATACCTCTGCCACTACCTGCGTCCAACCGTGTATAAAATAAATCCAGCCGTCCTCAATCGTAAGGTTTTTCTCTTTCTCCTGCGCCTTTGCCTGCTCCATAAATACAAGCTCTCCACGATAATTGATCTCCCATACCAAACTGTCTACCGGGAATTGCGCTGCATCCGTCAAAGGTGAACCCGGTGCATCTTTTCCAAGCCCTGTCGCATTTACTATCAGAGAATGCGGTTTTAAATCAGCCAGGATCTTATCATTGTCTCCCATATTGGGCGTATAGAGATATTCTAACTGGATATTTGGATTCAAACCGGTCAGAATTTTCTTTGCGGACTCCAGACGGGGCATGCTTCTATTAGAAATAATAATTTTCTTCGGGATGTCATCGCCGCCCTTCTCCTGACCAAAATACAGGGACATCGCAAGCGCTGCTCCACCTGCTCCCATCAGGAATACTTCGCCATCATACTTCTTCCAAAAATCCTTCGGCACAAAATGCTCCAAAGCCAGACCGCTTGAGATCGGATCTTTGGCATGTCCGCACAGCTTTCCATCCTTCTTCGAGATACTTGATATCTCTCCCAGCTTCTGCGCAAAAGGATCCAGATATTCAAATAAATCTTTGCATGCATTATATAAATCAATCTTATGCGTTGTTACAAGCGCTCCCAGGGAAAGCGGATCATTTTTAATAAATTCTACCGCTTCTCTGTAATCCTCTGCCGGCGAATGCGGTTTAAAATCAATTCCCTGAATTACTGCATCCAGTCCCAGTGCCTCCGCCCATTTCGGAAACACACGCATAATCGATGATTTTCCGGTAGTTACGCCAATAAAATAAATTGTCGGCCTCTCTGCTTTTTTCACATTTAACATTTTAATTTCCTCCTTTTTCTTTTATTTCAATCTCTCATTTAATTCCAGATGTTCATTATCCGGCCCGCGGAACATTACCCATTTCGAACCTTTCTCGAATGTCTGCGGCGCATGCGTATAGCTGCCCTCCTCAAAAGCAATCCCCTTTTTCTCCAACTCCGCTATCACTGCATCGATGTCTTCCACATTCATCGCAATGTGATCAAACCAACCATCTTCCCGTTGAATCGGTTTCGGAAATTGTACCAGTTCAATCACTGAATCTCCGTTTTGAATAAACTTCACCAGAACATCTCCATCGTCGCACTGATTCACAGATTCCCAGATCAGCTTGAAATTTAATTTTTCTGTATAAAACTTCAGCGATCTCTCAATATCATTTACAAACAGACCAATATGCGCAAATCCTTCCATCTTCAATCTTATTTCCTCCTTTTAATAATGATATTACGACGTATTGTTACGACATAGCAAGAAATAAAATAGAGAGTCCTATCATATGATTCATCACTTTAGGACTCTCTTTCCTCTTACTTATCTGTAAATACCGTGACTTCAAAACTATTTCTGTCACCCCGGTACCTTGCCAATGAAAACTCTATCGGCTGACCAAATACATTTACGCCCACGCTGGAAAAAAACTGTATTGGCTTTCCCTTTTTCATCTCGAGTATTTCCGCATCACTGGCTGTAGCTTCCACTGCTTCCACCAAACGTTTCACACAATATACCCTTGTGGAATCATCCCTTGATAATACCGAATATAATGATTCCTTGGTAAAATCATGTTCCATGACAAAAGAACAACGATCATAGGGAAGATAAGTTTTTAACACCACAATTGGCTCATCGTCAGCATATCTTTTCCGATACAAGAAGACAACTGGATCTTCCGGCCTGATATTCAAATGCTCCGCCACCTCCGGCTTTGCCTTTTCTACTTTAAAATCAAGCACTTCCGTATATGGTGTGCGTCCAGTCCGAACAATCTGATCATTGTATGGTTCCAGCTTCTGAATAAAATCCTGATTAATCTTGGGTTGTGATACGAAAGTCCCTTTACTCTTTACACGATAGAGCCAGCCTTCCTGTACCATTTCTGTAATGGCCTGTCTGACCGTTGTCCTGCTGATACCAAACATGTCACTCAATTCTTTTTCTGTCGGTATCATGCTATCTTTCGGGTATGACCCATTCTTAATCTCAGACATAATCAATTCTTTCAGCTGAAAATACAGTGGAATGGGGGTCGTTTTGTCTAACTTTTTTCCAAGCAGCATATGTCCTCTCTGGTCTTTCCTTTCCTTTTTATGCTTTTATGTAATCATGACAATTATATGTCCGATTGTAGTATCTTTGCATTTTATATTAGCATAATCTGGATATTTGTCAATCAAACCGATCCCTTTTTCCCTTAAGAGTCCTTTTCATGCTTCCATATTTAATTTTGTCAAAATTTCAAATCCAACCGGAGTATTTACCCGTGTAACCCCTGCTTCCAGCATATCCAGAAAACGCTTTGGTTCTGTTACATTACCTGCTCCAATAACCTCAAACCGTCCTGCTGCCAGTTTTACAAACTCACGTACCTGCTCAATCGTTGGTTCCGGAATATCGTAGGGACGGAAGTCTGCAGATACCACCATTGCACTAACTCCGGCCTCAGCTGCCGCATCACATATCTCCTTCATCTGACTGTGGTCAAAGACACTGATTTCTGTCACAATTTTCACCGGGATTCCATCCGCCGCTTCCACCAGCGCCTTCAATTCTTCCCGCATCTCATCCTTATGTCCGCTCAAATACATTCCCACCTGCATGACAATGTAAAATTCGTCAATATGCAGCGGTTCATTCAGCATATCTTTCACTTCCTCTACTTTCTGAGATGTGAAATATGCCCCTGAAGGATACGATAACGCACAATCTACTTTTATCTGATCCTCCTGATTCAAAAGACTGTTTACTACAGGTACCGCAGAGGGACCTACTACAACTGTGTTTCCTCCTGCACGTACAGCCTTTAATACCAGATTTTCAATCTGCTCATCCCCAACTTCATATTGCTGTATATTCGAAAACTCTACTCTTTCCGCGTATTTCATGCCTCAAGTCCTCCATATAACCGTGCCTGACGCTCCATATAGGTATTTGCAATATCCAGAGTACTTGCTGTATGTATTACTTCACAGCCCAACGCTCGATACCTTTCGAACTGCTCCAGTGTACGAATATTTCCCGATGGGTGGATATCAAACCGATTAGGGAAACACCGTTTAATCAATTCTACTTCTTCAAAAGATACTCCTAATTTACATCCCGGATTTACTTTTACCGAATATACGCCTGCTGAATCCAGAGCTTTCAGAACCTCTACTAATTCTGTATCACTTAACAGCGTCGCAGGTATCACAAATGCATTTTTAAAGAATTTTCCATCAAATTCTTTCATAATTTCAGCTGCTTCCATCTCCACATCTTTGTATCTGTGTGAAAATATTGCCTGCCAGTCAAGGCATACACAGGTATCTTCAATTCCTATTTCTAATAAATGCTCCAGATCCTGAAGCTTCTTCTTTAACGTCATTCTCCCAAGCGGATAAGATACTGCTGCATGCAGGCGGATAGAACCTCCGGTAATCTCTTGAATCATTTTTACAAAAACTGGTTCTGTATCAAAAGCAACCGGCTTAAAACCCGTATCAAGCAATCTATATAAAGCTTTTTTTACATCATCCTCTGTCTTTGTCAGTCCCTGCACTCCGAAATGGCAATGCGCTACCAGCGCCGCTCCCTCATTTCGTACGCGTTCTGCTATAATTGGATTCTTTATTTTTGTAAAATCCATATCACTTATCCTCCTGCGCTTCCGCCATATGTTTAAATGAAGGCTGCAGCACATCGTGCAATTCACAGAATACCTTATACATTCTGTCATAAATTGCCCGGTTCTCCGGTCTTGGCTGATAAATTTTCTTTACCTTTAAAAGCTTCTCAGCTCCAGCTTCCAAATCATCCACGAATCCCACTGCTACGGCTGACATCAGCGCCACGCCCAATACGCCGCCCTCATCTGCTTCCAATGTGCAAATCGGCACATTATAAATATCTGCCTTGATCTGATTCCAGGTATCTCCCTTTGCGGCACCGCCAGAATGATATACCATCTGAATCTTTTCTCCATTTGCCTCAAAAATATCAAGCGTACGCTTGAACTCAAATGCTACGCCCTCCAGGAGTGCCCTGACCATATGACCCAGACCTTTATCCAGGGACAGACCGATATAACAACCTCTGGAATCTGCACTTCCCATAGTACGCTCACCCATCAGATAGGGAAGGAAGTATAAGCCTTCTGCACCAGGCGCTACCTGTTCTGCCAGTTCACACAGATATGCATATTCGTCCATTCCTTTTGCATGTGCGGTCTCTGTCTCTTTCTTACCGAGATTATCACGCAGCCAGCGGAACGCACCACCCGCAGAATCAATATTTCCAAATGGTACCCAGCCATCCAGAACATGCCGCAGATTCATAATTCGCTTATCCAGCACCGGTTTCCTGGTATAAGCCTGAATCGTCGCTCCGGTTCCTGTGATATCTACTACACTGCCCAGCTTATGCATACCGGACACATAAAGCATACTCAGCATATCTCCGCCGCCTGTAATAACTGCTGTCTTTGTGCTCAGTCCTGTCTCCTTCGCCGCCTTTTCACTGACGGTTCCAATTACCTCATAAGCTTTTTTAATTTCCGGAAGCTTCTCTTTATCAATCCCAAGAAGGGCAATCAGCTCATCTGACCATGCGTCCTTCTCGCAATCCATAGCAAAAGTACCGGAAGCCTCAGACGGATCAATACATGCCTTTCCGGTCAGCATGAAATTTACGAAATCCTTCGGAGTCAGAAATTTATCTGCAGCTGCGTATACTTCCGGTTCATTATCTTTTAACCAACGAATCTTCACACCGTGCCAGGATGCGATAGGTGCATTCGCGCTCCGGTGATAATCTTCATCCGTCAAATGTTCTGCCAGTTGCTCCGCAATTTTACTCCCGCGTTTATCGCAGTAAAGCTGTATGTCTTTTTCTACTACTGTACCGTCCCATTTTACCGGGACCGCCCCATGCATATGAGCGCAGCAACCAAAAGCCGCTACATCCTCGCCTGATACATCTGCCTCTTTCAGAAGCTTCTGAATACTTTCCGTGATGATCTTCCACCAGGACATGGCGTTCTGTGTGGCCCACATAGGTTTCGGAGTCTCTACATACTGGGGTGTGTTTGTCTTCGCTATCAGATTCATATTCTGATCATACAGCTGAACCTTTATGGACTGTGTACCCACATCTGTTCCGATAACATACTTCATAGTTATATCCCTCCTGTTAAAATTATTTATGATTTTTATTTTTTAACTGATCAATAACTACTGCAATGGTAATCAATATGCCTGTGCTGATTTCCATAACGAAGGCATTGATACCAAACTGAATTCCCACATTGTCGATGAGTGTCATTAAGATAGTTCCGAGCGCTGTTCCAAGAATAGCTCCCTTGGCTCCAGACAGAGAGGCACCGCCGATAACTGACGCGGCAATTGCGTTCATCTCATACCCGGTTCCCGCCGTCGGTACCGCGCTGTTTACTCTGGCTGCCAGCATAATACCCGCGATACCACACAGAAATCCAGAAAATCCATACGTAAGATACGTTACTTTACGGATAGAAATTCCACACAGCTTCGCTACCTCTGTACCACTTCCCAGAAGATAAATGTTTCTACCAAAAGTAGTATACTTTAAAATAAGAAATCCCACAATAACAATCACCAGCCATAGCCATGCCAGATATGGAATTTTCAGAAATGAGCCTACGCCCAGATAAGTATAGCCACTGTCCAGTCCGGCAATCGTTCCGGCATTACTGATAACCTTAATCAGGCCACGAATAATGGTCATGCTGCCCAGTGTGGCAATAAACGGCGGAACATTCAGTTCATGGATGATCACCGCATTATACAGACCGCAAACAATTCCAATTACCACAGCCAACAACAGTGAGCTTCCCACAGACATTCCCCAACGCGCCTGTCCCATCGCTACCATCAAAGTGCTCATTCCTACAATAGATCCACAGCTTAAGTCTATTCCTCCGGTAATGATAATAAAGGTTGCTGATACTGCGATAACCCCATTAATAGAACCCTGTTTTAAAATATTCATCAGGTTGTATTCTGTAAAAAAGTTAGCGGTTCCAAATGTTGCGATTAAAAAGAGAGCCAGAATAATGATAATCAATGAGAATTCTGTTCTCCGAAAAATACTGTTTTCCTGTTTTTTATTCTTCATTTGCTATCCCTCACTCCCTTATTCTACTGCAGACGCCAGCTTTAACATGGTCTCTTCTGTTACCATTTTCAGTTCTTCTTTATTTAGCACTCCGGTGATTCGTCCCTCAGACATGACAATGCAACGATCAGATAATCCCATAACTTCCGGTAAATAAGAAGAAATTAGAATAATTCCTTTTCCTCTTCTTACTAATTCTTCTATAATTTTATAAATTTCCTGTTTTGCCCCCACGTCCACGCCAACGGTCGGCTCATCGAAAATCAAGATGTCCGGATCGCTGCACAGGATTTTGGAAATAACAACCTTCTGCTGGTTACCACCGGATAAATTTTCTACTTTCTGGTCAATATCCGGTGTTTTAATATTTGTCATTTCTCTGAATTTCTCTGCCCGTTTTCTTTCATCTTTCAGGCTGATAACTCCCAGTTTACTAATTGTTCCATAAGAACTGGAATTGATATTTGTCTTTATACTCAGCGGTAGAGCTACGCCATCCTGGCGTCTGTCCTCCGTCAAAAATCCGATCCCATTGTCAATTGCGTCTTTTGGACATGTAATATGTACTTTTTTTCCATCAATATAGATTTCTCCGGCTTCCAGCTTTTCCAATCCGAATAAAGCTCGCATGATCTCAGTTCGTCCTGCTCCTACCAGTCCGGAAAAGCCAAGAATCTCTCCTGCCCGAAGCTCAAAACTAATCTGTTCAAAATACTTTTTATGTGTCAGATTTTCTACATGCAGCAATTCTTTTCCAGGCTTACCATGTTCGATATTATAAATATCCCCTATTTCTCTTCCTACCATCATAGAAACCAACATGTCCTTATTTACATCAGCTACATTTTTGGTATCTACGTAAACTCCATCCTTCAACACGGATACGGTATCACATATTTCCGTAATTTCTTCCAACCGGTGCGATATATAAATAATGCTAACGCCCTGTTCCTTTAATTCTCTGATATAACGGAATAAAATTTCCACCTTATCATTTTCCAGAAGCGCCGTCGGTTCATCAAAAATCACCAGTCGAATCGTATCGTTTACAGAGATTTTGCTAATTGTTACCATTTCCTGCATAGCCACTGTCAAATCACTGATTTTTGCCCGTGGATCGATATCAATACCAAATTTATCAACTACTTTTTTACTGTCTTCATACACTTTTTTCCAATCCACAATTCCCAACTTTGTCTTTGGCAATCTTCCAAGGAAATAGTTTTCCGCAATACTCAGTTCACTTGCAATGTTAACATGCTGATAATTTGCAAACATGCCCAGGCTCATGCTTTCCACGGCATTTTTCGGTGTTTTCCATTCCCCATTACAATTGATACTGATTCTGCCTTCATCTGGTGTTTCCACTCCCATAATACATTTGATCAGAGTAGATTTTCCCGCCCCATTTTCCCCCAAAAATGCTCGGATTTCACCTTTTCTGATACTCATGCTGACATCATTTAATGCCTTTACGCCCGGATAGCTTTTACTGATATGCTCTATCTTCAGAATCGTATCTTCCATATTTTAATCCACCACCCTCTCCTGGTGTAACTCAGACCATGTTTTCTACTTCACATGGTCTGAGTTCTGTTTTTTCTATTTTGCAAGAATTTTGGGATTCAGAAGGGCTTTACTTTCTTCTGTATCCATATTCTCGGCAGTTACAACCTGCGATGTACAGTCAATGTGTTTCTCCGTTTCCGGATTCTTTCCTGTTTCCAGATAAGTAAATGCATTTACCGCTGCATTGTAACCCTGTTCATACGGTGTCTGAACAATGATTGCATATAAATTGCCTTTCTCAAGCGCTTCGATTTCAAGACTGTCAGAATCTACTCCAATACCTACAATCTTATCTCCCAGTTCCGCGCTTCCAATTCCCAGTGCAATACCATCACCGGAAACATTATTTCCACCATATAAGCCAATCAGCTCATCACCATATGTAGAAATCTGTGTCTCTACATTTCCCTGTGCATTGTTCACATCATTTTCATTATAAAGGGTATCCAGACATTCGATTCCCGGCGCATGCTCTGCCATGTATGCTTTAAAACCGTTCATGCGCTCTTCCAGGGTTTCTACTACTACGGACATGTGCATTCCAACTTTGCCCTTCGGTTCAATTCCTCTTTCCTCAAAAGCTTTCAGCATAGCTTCTGCTGCCGTCTGTCCAATTACGGTGTTATTACAGTAATAATGTACGCCATAATAATCGCCATACTTATTGGAGTCTCCGCCCTCTAGTCCCATGCTTACAAAATTTACATAAATTCCTGCATTCTGCGCTTCTTGTGTTTTGGGAACTGTTCCATCTGGCGCCAGCGTAGCAGTAATAATTGCATCTGGTTTTGAAGCTATAACACTTTCAAAAGCCTTAATATATGCATCTGTCTCAGATTCAGAAGCCGGCCCACTGACTGTAAAATTAATTTTTACACCTTTTTCTTTCTCCAAATCTAAAACTGCATTTCGAATACCGGTTTCTGCATACTGCCAATACTCAGACTCTGTAGACGGTGACAGGTATACGAAATCATACTCTTTTCCGTTTCCTGTATTTTCCGTTGTCTCTGCTACATCCGTTGTCGGGGAGTCTGCTTTGCTTCCGCACCCTGCAATACCTACTGCCATAACAGCTGCCACAAGAATTGATAATACCTTTCTTCCTTTCATTGTTACCTCCTTATTTAATTATATAACAACGTTGCTTTGTTATGACAAAGCATAGCACTAATTCTGATAACTGTCAATGTGGTTTTTAATATTTTGTATAGTTTATATATTTTCTTCTTTCTTTTTTTGTCTATTTTGCCAATCAATATTGATTATAATGAATCCTCTCCTCTTCGTACCTCTCTGTTTCGATTCTTTCTTCTGCTGGGTATCCTATAGAAATAATTGCAAAAGGTTTCGTATGCTCCGGCAAATGAAGTACTTCCGATACTTTATCCATTCTTTCCTTTTTTGGAGCAATTCCCATCCATACTCCGCCCAAGCCCAGTTCCACAGCCTCAATCAGGATATTTTCCGTTGTCGCCGCCAGATCCTGTTCAAAATATGCCGGTGACTTCATTCGTTTTTCATTCGCTACAGGTATGATAGCCAGAGGAGCCTCTGCCGCCGGACCAGCATAAGGACTACATTCCGAAAGTGCCTTCAATATCTCCTTATCCGTAACAACAACAAACTCCCATTCTCTCTGATTCCTTGCTGTCGGAGAGGACATAGCTGCCTTTAAAAGCTCATGAACCTTTTGCTCTTCCACTGCCCTTTTCTGATATTTGCGAATGCTTCTCCGTACCATTATACTATTCATATCATCCACCCTCTTCTGTCTTTTTTAAATATAACAGCCGGATCACACTGGATCCGGCTGCTGCAATCTTATTCTCTATTATCTCTTAATCTGTCCGTAGTACGCATTTGCTCCATGCTTTCTCAGGAAATGCTTATCCTGGATAACCTGCGGAGCCGGCTGTACTCTCGCGTTCAGAATCTCGGTACGGCATGCCATCTTGGCAACCTCCTCAAGAACGACTGCGTTGTGTACGGCATTGGCTGCGTCTGTTCCCCAGGTAAACGGTCCGTGGTTGGTGCACAGAACGCCCGGTACATGCATCGGATCGATGCCTCTGTTGTTGAAGGTTTCAACGATTACAAGACCTGTATTCTTCTCATACTCGCCGTTGATTTCCTCTGCGGTCAGGCTTCTGGCGCAGGGAATCTCACCGTAGAAGTAATCTGCGTGTGTGGTTCCGTAGCAGGGAATGCTGCGGCCTGCCTGTGCCCAGGAGGTAGCCCACGGAGAATGGGTATGTACTATGCCGCCAATCTTCGGGAACGCCTTATACAGCTCCAGATGGGTCGGTGTATCGGAAGACGGATTGTAATCACCCTCCACCTTATTGCCCTCAAGGTCGATAACCACCATATCCTCCTTGCCCAGGTACCAGAACTCCGTTACAAAACGGCGCACACCGATCTTCCATGCGGTGTCAATCATCGCCGGGAAATCAACCTGTCCCTCTCCGTACATCATGTCGCGGAATTTGCCCGGAACAGTCTCCTTTAAATGCATGGCAACCACATGGCCATCACAGCTTCGAAGGTCTGCAAGCACATCGGTTCCATAAGTAATTGCCGCATTATTGATATTACCACAGTCGGGATACACATTCAAGTAAGTAGAGTTGATCTCATCCACATATTTCATGGATTTTTCGCAGGTGTTCATAAATTCATTTTCCATGGTCTCAAATCCCATGAGCACGCCTGCTCTGGCTGCCATACGAACTGCTTTTTTGAGATTCCGTCCGAAACGCTCTACGGTCTCCGGCGTGGACTCGTCATAATATACGTCATAGCCTGCCAGCTGGATAATGCGGACGCCCAGATCGTCTGCCAGCTGAATAGCCTTCTCCATAATCTCCAGGCTTCTTGCCTCTGTAGCCGGATCGCCGCTTCCCAGCGGGTACTTCCGGTGTCCGGACAGACACATGCTGCGGATGGGCAGTCCCACCTCGTACATGGTCTTTACCAGCTTCACCTGGTTGTCCTCGTTGATATCGCTTAAATCCGCCGGAAGCTCGCCTACCCAGATCTTACCTGGCATACTCCAGTCATCCTTAAACTCATGACCGGACTTCAGCGCGCAGGCAACGATGTAGTATTTCATCCTTTAATTAACTCGACTTTTTGACAGGCAGTGTAACCTGTGCCACATTCTTCCCTGCCAGTATAGTCAATCCTGCAATGTTCTGTATAAAAGTGGCGATTGTATCAAAGAATACCACGCAATCAGAAATAAATATTTTTGACCGTATCATCTGAAAAAGAGTAGTTGATACGGAATACCATATCAGCAGAAACATCAATGCTTCATATATAGCTGTTTTTGCTTTATATCTGCCTGCCAGTTTTTCTCTCTGTGTATCATACCTTTCCTTAGCTTTCAGATAAGCTGTCTGTTTACAATTCCCGCACTTTTGATAGAGCACCGGCTTTTCAACCGGTATCTCTACTTTTTTCTGATGGGAGAGTGCATAATCCCGTTCCTGTTCTGCCTGTCTCTGCTTGGATCATAGGAATAAATACTTTTTCCTTCCACGCTGACTTCCGCAGCTCTGACTGACATCGGAATTTCCGAACCAAATACCTTGATGGATGCAGAATATGTATCGTACACCATCAATGAAATATCCCTTGCATAATTTGTCCTGTAATCTACCATTGTCAACAAAATTCCCTTTACCTTGAGCTTTGGATTCAGCTGTTTTTTCACCCTGCCAATAGTCTTGATCAGCTGTTGTAACCCTTTGACTGGAAGATAAGCCGCCTGTACCGGAATCAGCACTGAATCTGCACATGCTAATGCGTTGATTGTCATCATTCCCAGCGACGGCATACAGTCTATAAGGATGAAATCATAAAACTCTCGCAGCTTATCAACCAGTGATCTGAGAATCAGTTCCCTGCTCATAGCATTTACCAAAGATACCTCGATAGCTGATAATTCAATGTTGGCTGGGATCAGATCCACACCCTCTCCGTGATGCAGGATTGTTTTTTCCATATTCAGTTTTTCATCATTCACAACATTCAGCATCAATGTAGCCAGTGAATACTCCATCTCATCCGGTTCCTCATATCCTAAGCTGATAGTAAGGCTGCCCTGTGGATCAGCATCGATCAGCAACCCCTTTTTCCCTTCCTGTGCCAGCCCTATTCCAAGATTCACACATGATACCGTTTTACCAACTCCACCTTTTTGATTAGATACTGCAATTACTCTACACATATGTTTTTCCTCCCGTTATTCAAATGTCATATTGATTTTTAATAGTGTCAGTATTTCTCTTTTCATCTGTTCAGCAGTGTAATAGGATGGGAAATACCTGTATAACTGCTCATTTTTAAAAACCACCCGGTCAATGTCTTTCTGCTTGATCTCACTTAAAAGCTCCTCTATCTTTTCCTTACTAAAGACCCCGTTTTCCTGTAATTTTTTGATTCTGATTGCCTGGGACAGATTAGGAGTTCCCAATGTACTTTCCATTGCATCCAGTACAGTCTTCTGATTTTTTTCAGTTAATGATGCCAGTTCCACAGCTATCGTAAATCCCATTGTTTCGTCATCCACTTTTTCAAGCAGCTCTGGAATCAGTTTGGTAAGTTTTAAATATCTCTGTACCTGCTTGGGACTGTCCCCACATCCTTCGCTTATGACCTCCATACTCTTTTTTCCGGTCAGATAGTCAACCTGGCTACATTTTCTTCTGCCGGCCTTTCTCTTGAGCACATCATATTTCATCTTATAAGCAAATGCTTTTTCGCTCGGTGAGATCCACTCCCTCTGTAAATTGGCATCTACCATTGAAATAATGGCATCCTCTTCAAGCATGTATCTAATAATGACCGGAACCTTCGTATATTTCAGTTGCTGTGCTGCATACTTCCTTCTGTGACCTGAAATGATTTCATAAAATCCTTCCGGCCTCGGTCTCACAATCAGAGGATTAAGAATCCCATATTTCTTGATGGATTCCTGTAACTCTTTCATCTGACTGTCTGCCTGTACCTTGAATGGATGATTTTTAAAGTCCCTGAGCCGTTCAATCTCTATCTCAACGACTTTCTCATCTGGATCTCTTTGATCTTCTTTTCGTACTTCCATGTAATCCTCCTTTTCTTCTGGACGAAAAAATGCCCAGACTAGACTTGTTACATCTAATCTGAGCATCTATCTTTCTCAGGTCTGAATCGTACAGACAAGAAAACCAAATTTGCATCCATTGACAACCCTTTTTCTTCCCTACACCATATGCCACACATCCGGGTGGAAAATCATAATTTTCAAATGGGTGGCAAAATCTTATTTTGGGTGGATGAAATCCTTCTGTTTTTTCAATTCCGGGTGGAAATTTCCACCCAAGATACAAAAAAAGCAGCAATGACTTTTTCAATCATTACTGCTTAAAATGAGCGTCTCCTATAGGAATCGAACCTACAATAGAGTCTTAGGAGGACCCCGTTATATCCATTTAACTAAGGAGACAAATGCCGTATTTCCGGGCTTTTTCGACCCTTTGGCTCCGGCTGCCATCATTTATAACTCTAACACTTTCGTGATGAATTATCTCTTTCTTATCTCTTCTGATTTTTCAGATTTCGCTTCCTTAAGTGACCCTCAAACGCTACCCTTTTTCTTGAAAAGGGTTCCGCCATGGTTCTACCTTAGGAGGCGAGTGCTCTATCCAGCTAAGCTATGACGACACATGCCGCAAACCCTTGATTTTACTGGGTTTCTGGGATTTTTCCCTTCGGCCATATATAAGATTATCAACTCTTTTTCGAGTTGTCAATCTACAGATTTTTTCGATTTGGTAACATTAGAACGTTCCCCAATTTGGGGAATGCTTTGTTGTCACCTTTGGCATTTTTCAGAATAGATTCGAACTGAAAGTTGTTTTTCATTTTTTCCCTTTGGGGAATGCCTCGGCTTTCTCTTAGGAGGCGCTTGTTATATCCATTTAACTATGGGAACAAATGCCGTATTTTCGGGCTTTTTCAGCCTCTTCGGTTACGGTGACCTTCTTTATGAACTCAATCACTTTCGTGATGAATCATCTGATTTCTTATTTCGACATTTCTATATGCCATTGTTCAAATCGGACTCTTTGTTACCACCTTTTTAAGTTCCACGGCTTTAATTATGGTTACTTCTTAGGAGGACCCCGTTATATCCATTTAACTAAGGAGACAAATACATGGCTCCTTATTCAGAAGCCATGTTTTATCTTACCATTTTTCTTCAAAATGCACAAGTCCCTGGAGCCAGATTATTCCGCGGAATCGTCTTCCCCTCTCTGGTACTCCCAACAGATCCTGCTCATTGATGCAGACATCCAAAACGATGCTGTTTGACTCAATGGTCATCACATAAATCTTTTCTCCGGTCTTATTATTCTCCCGAAGTTCCACATCAAGAATATCTCCCATGATGTTGTAATGATCGCATTCCACACCACATGGCATAAAGTGCGTCGTTACGATGGAAAATACATCCTCATCTGCAATTCTTCTGGAAATCATGGAATAGGTATCCATATCTTCCAGTGTCAGATTTTCGATAGCATCTTCATCTCCATCCCGGGCTGCCTGAATCATCTTGGATCGTTCCTGACTGGATTTAATCTCCGACACAACCGGTGTTTTCTGATAAACAGGCATGAGAATCTTTCCTTCGACCGATAATCCTGACAATATCACAGAAGCAGAAAAAGAATCTGATCTTCCATATCTTTGCTTATTTAAATACTCTGACACATTCTGCAGATAAAATATCAGTGTTACTCCAAGATTCATATCATCGCAAACGCCGCAGTAAGCTTCTTTTTCAGCGAGTCTTTCGAAATTCATATCTTCATAGAATCGTTCCGCTTTTCCTGAAAAATACGGGATGCAATAATCCATATGATATTGATCCTGCTCATCATAGACACCTCTGGTCAAAAGTCCCATCTGGTCAGCAAATGCTTTCTTGCGTTCAGCAAATTCTTCTCCATCTGCAGTTACCGTTGTTTCTTCGGACTGATAGAATTCTGCGGCAAACTGAGCCAGAGTGTCATACTCTTCTCTTTTGTGAACCTTGCTGAAACCAACTGCCCTTAGATACCGATGCAAGAGATACCTCCTATCTGATCTCTGTCATTCCGCCCATGTACGGACGCAGTACTTCCGGAATACGGACACTGCCATCTGCCTGAAGGTTATTCTCCAGAAATGCGATGAGCATACGAGGTGGAGCAACAACAGTGTTGTTTAATGTGTGAGCAAAATATTTTCCATCCTCACCGTCTACACGGATCTTCAGTCTTCTTGCCTGAGCATCACCCAGATTTGAACAGCTTCCTACTTCAAAGTATTTTTTCTGTCTCGGAGACCATGCCTCTACGTCTACAGATTTTACTTTCAGATCTGCCAGATCACCGGAACAGCACTCCAGAGTACGAACCGGAATATCCATAGAACGGAACAGATCTACGGTATTCTGCCACAGCTTGTCAAACCACATCTTGCTGTCTTCCGGTTTGCAGACTACGATCATTTCCTGTTTCTCAAACTGATGAATTCTGTATACACCTCTCTCCTCGATTCCGTGTGCACCCTTCTCTTTACGGAAACATGGAGAATAACTGGTTAATGTATAAGGAAGTTTCTCTTCCGGAATAATCTGATCAATAAATTTACCAATCATAGAATGCTCACTGGTACCAATAAGGTAAAGATCCTCGCCCTCAATCTTGTACATCATAGCATCCATCTCTGCGAAACTCATAACACCGGTTACGACATTGCTGCGGATCATGAAAGGCGGTACACAGTAAGTAAATCCACGGTTAATCATGAAATCTCTTGCATAGGAGATAACTGCGGAATGAAGTCTTGCAATATCTCCCATCAGATAATAGAATCCATTTCCTGCTACTCTTCTGGCACTGTCAAGATCAATACCATTGAAACGCTCCATAATCTCGGTATGATATGGAATTTCAAAATCCGGAACTACCGGCTCTCCGTATCTCTGTACCTCTACGTTCTCCGTATCATTCTTTCCAATCGGAACGCTCGGATCAATGATATTCGGAATGGTCATCATGATCTTGGTTACTTTCTCATCCAGTTCTTTTTCTTTTACAGACAATTCTTCCAGTTTTTTGGCATCAGCTGCAACCTGTTTTTTTACCTCTTCTGCCTCTTCCTTCTTACCCTGTGCCATCAAAGCACCGATCTGTTTGGAAATCTTATTTTTCTCACTTCTTAATTGGTCTGCTTCCTGCTGTGCAGCTCTTCTCTCTGCATCCAGTGCGATGACTTCATCTACCAGCGGAAGTTTCTGATCCTGGAATTTATTTTTGATATTCTGTTTTACAATATCGGGATTTTCTCTGACAAATTTTAAATCTAACATAACATCCTCCTGTGTTCTCGTTGAACCTATCCTATTTATATTATCTGCTATTCATCAAGAATGCAAGGTCTTATTACTCGAATTTTTCCTTATTTACTGCGATTTTTAAGGCTTCCTGCTCTTCCTCTGACATTTCGATGCTGCATTTGCCGCCCACGATCGTTTTTACATAAGAGTAGCAGCCTTCACGACTGTACATGGAATTAATCATCACACCATTATTTTCCTTATCTAACAGTGTCAGCGCGTAGCTTAATTTTCCGCTCATTTCACGAAATGCATCATACTTTACCAATCCGGTTTTCTGATAGACATGCTGCAGGTTTTCAAAAATAGACTCAATCTGTCTGTCTTTTTCTTCATTGGATTTTTCCAACGCCTCGATTCTCTCAAACTGTGCCAGTACTGTCTCTTCCATGGATTCCATATTTTTTCCCCGCATAAAACGGTCATAAGTTTGGTACAGTTTTTTAAACTTTCCCATCAGTTTAATCTGCATAATCATTAAAATAAAGATCATCAGTAAAAGTACTGCCAAAATTCCTGCTTTTACATAGAATGGATCGATTCCGTTGGATGTCAGAAAGATTGAAATCATACTATTCATTTCATTTTCTCCTTCGTTATGTTATCTAAATATTAAATTTTATTCACTTATGTTACCTTATTTCATTAAAATTTCCATCAAACGTTCCAGTTCATCCATGGAATAATATTCGATCTCAATCTTACCCTTTTGATCATTTTTCCGGTTTATGGAAACTTTTGTACCCAGTGCAGCCTTCATCTTTTCTTCCAGATCCTGAAAAACAGCTGCCTGCTGTGTATTTTCTTCTTTCTTTGCAGTCTTTTCTTTTCCAAGATTCTTTACCAACTTCTCTACATCACGCACGCTGAGCTTTTCGTTGTAGATTTTCGTTGCAGTCTGGAACTGTAGCTCTCCATCTTCAATGGCAAGAAGTGCTCTCGCATGACCGGTAGAAAGCATTCCCTCAATGACCATCTGCTGTACCCGCTCATCCAGCTTGAGCAGACGCATGGAATTAGTGACTGCGGTTCTGCTCTTAGATACGCGCTCGGCTACTTCTTCCTGTTTGAGATTGAATTCCGTGAGCAGCCGTTTGTAAGCAGCCGCTTCTTCAATGGGATTCAGGTTCTCTCTCTGGATATTTTCAATCAGGGAAATCTCTACAATTTCCTGCTCCGTCATTTCACGGATCACAACCGGGACTTCTTTTAATCCTGCCAGCTTGGCAGCACGCCATCTTCTCTCACCGGCAATGATCTCATAGTAATCATCCCGTTTCTGAACAATCAACGGCTGCAGAATGCCGAACTGCTTAATAGACTCTGCCAATTCCTGCAGTGCTTCCTCATCAAAATTTTTACGAGGCTGCTCCCGATTCGGTTCTACCTGATTGATCTTCAATTTGATCTCAATGGGTTTCTCCACAACCTTTTCTACTACTTTCTCAACAACTTTTACTTTTTTTTCTTTTTCTGATACTTTTCCGGTATCCGGGATCAAACTGTCCAGTCCTTTTCCAAGTCCACCACGCTTTACTGCCATTCTTCTTCTCCTTTATGAAGCACTTCCTGTGCCAGCATCCGATAACTCTCCGCACCTGCTGATCTGGTATCATATAAATTAATGGGCAGGCCATGGCTTGGTGCTTCTGCCAGTCGTACATTTCTCGGAATAATCGTTTTATAAATATTCTGATGTAAATACCCTTTTACATTTTCTACAACCTGAAGAGATAGATTGGTTCTGGCATCATACATGGTAAATACCACGCCTTCTATCTCCAGTTTTGGATTCAATCGTTCTTGTACCAGCTCTATTGTATGAATCAGTTGGCTTAATCCTTCCAATGCATAATATTCACACTGAATTGGCACTAACACGGTATCTGCCGCAGTTAATGCATTGACCGTCAGCATATTTAAGGAAGGAGGACAGTCAATAATGATGAAATCATATTTTTTTCTTACCTTATTTAATGCTTTCTTTAAAATATATTCCTTTTCTTCTATTCCAATCAGCTCAATCTCTGCCCCGGCAAGATTTACATTAGAAGCAATTAATGACTGATTTTCTATTTCAGTTTCTACAATACAGTCTTTAATACCGCATTCTCCAAGTAATAGATCATAGACATTATTTTCTACGGCATTTTTATCTACGCCAAGTCCACTTGTAGTATTTCCCTGGGGATCAATATCGACAGTCAGCACTTTCTGACCAAGTTCTGACAGACAGGCTGATAAATTAATGGATGTTGTAGTCTTTCCTACGCCACCCTTCTGATTTGCAATCGCAATTATTCGTCCCACTTTGTTCTCCTTTATACTTTTTCTTCAAATTATTTTTATTATAGCACAACAACGTTTCACGTGAAACATGATATTAAGTTTTTTATTGTAAAACATTGAGGATATGAAAAGAAGTGAGAATATGTGAGCGGAACCGTTCGCACTAAGTCCTCGATCCAGCGGTACTAACCTTCGAATATCGTCTACGACTCATTCTCAGGAAGTACCGGGACTGCGGACGTTCCTTTCACATATTGTCACTTTTGTGTATTTCCTTCAATGTTTCACGTGAAACACAACTTTAGAGTTGCCGAATTAGACGATATGAGATAAAATATACCTATATAGAAAGGAGCGAATACCTTGAAAAACAAAAAACTTACAATATTTCTTACTCTATCTGCTTTACTCAGCAGTTCCCTTGGAACTCTTTTTGCAATAAATAAAATCATTGAAAAGCTTGCTACCAGCAAAGAACTCCTGGATCATCGAAAAAAAGAAACTTACCATTGGCGATTCGGTGATATAAGCTATAGTGTATCCGGTGAGGGAAATCCCTTACTTTTAATTCATGACCTGACACCCGGAAGTTCTTCCATTGAATGGGCTTACCTGGTACCGGAATTATCAAAAACCAATACCGTTTATCTGATTGATCTTCCAGGATGCGGTTTATCGGAACATCCTTCCATCATCTATACCAGTTACATGTACACCCAGTTGGTCAACGACTTTATCCATGATATCATTAAAAAGAGAGCTTTTGTCATTGCCACCGGAAATTCAGCTGCATTTGTTATAGAAGCATGTGGCATCAATGAAAATGCCTTTGAAGACCTGATTCTGATTAATCCAGAGAGTATCCGAACTTTCCGCAAGGCTCCATCCAAACGAACCAAATCCGCAGTCTTCATTTTGAAGCTAAAAATCATTGGAACTTTTATTTACAACATGCTGACTACCAGAAAACTCATAGAAAAAACCTTCGAAGATGATTATTTTTATGATAAAGACAAATTTTCCGATGCTCTGGTAGATTATTACTACGAATCCGCACATTTAGGAGGTCTTTCCGCGAAAAACCTCCACATTAGTCAGGTCGGACGATATATAAATGCTAATATTATCCGTTCTTTGAAATCCATCAATAAGAATATTCATATTCTCTGCAGTGCGGAACTTCCGGATATGCATAAGAAAATGAAAGAATATCAGTATTATAACCCGGCAATTGAGGTCGAATACCTGGATTATGTGAAACGACTTCCTCAATTGGAAACACCAAACGAAATTTTGAAATATTTGCAACTCTATCTTTCTCCAGAAGAGTAAAAAAATGCCCCGCTTCTAATGAAGCGGGGTTTTTGTCGGCATACCTGCCTTTCTCGGATACTTTTTGGGGCATCCACCAACTTTTTTGATTCGTACCAACGAGCGATGGATATCTGACCCAGGCAAATCAAAGTTTTCACAGCTTTCTACCTTTCCTCCCAGTAAAAAGACCGCACCTTTTGCATCCTGCAGTTCTTCTTCGATCTCTCCTGACTTATAGGGAATAAATTCACCTCCAATTTTCACATAGGGGAGACAATATTCCGATAAAGTTGCCAGATTTGCCACTGCTCTGGAAACACAGAGATCATAAACCTCTCGTTTCAGTCCTGGTTTTGCAAAATCTTCTGCCCTTCCATGAATTGTTTCGATATTTTCCAGTCCTGTCTGGCGAATGACTTCATTTAAGAAGTCAATTCGTTTATTTAGGGAATCCAACAACGTTACCTGGATATTGGGAAACACTATTTTCAATGGGAGTCCCGGAAAACCTGCTCCGGTACCCACATCAATGAGGTTATCCACCTCATTCATATTTTTTACCTTCACAATCGACAGACTATCCACAAAATGTTTCTGAACAACCTCTTCAAACTCGGTAATTCCAGTCAAATTCATAAAAGAATTCCACTCTACCAGAAGTTCATAGTAGCGATACAGCTGTTCCGCCATCTGATCTGTCAATGTGATATCCAGATGTGCCATTTTCTGTTTGATATAGGCTAATTTTTCTTCCATAGTTATGATTCCTTCTGATGATTTCCTCTATGTTGTTCCAGATAGACAAGAAGTACGGAAATATCTGCCGGAGATACTCCGGATATTCTGGATGCTTGTCCAACGGATATTGGTTTACATAAATTCAATTTTTGTACTGCTTCTATTCGAAGGCTCTTAATTTCTGCATAATTAATATCTTCCGGCAGTTTTTTGCTTTCCAATTTTTTAAACTGTTCTACCTGTTTCAACTGACGTTTGATATATCCGTCATATTTAATATCAATTTCTACCTGCTCACAAACATCTTGCGGCAGATTCGGCCATTCCGGATCAATTTCCTGCAGATATTCATATTTCATTTCCGGACGTCTTAAAATCTCCGCCAGTGAAGCAGCCGTTTTCAGCGTAGTACTCTCATGCTTCTCCAGAAATGCCTGGACTTCCTTGGAGCCACCCACCATGGTAGATTCCAGTCTTTCTTTTTCCTGCTCAATCATACTGATTTTTGTGAGCAGTTTCTGATAACGCTGCTCATCAATCAATCCCACCTCATGTCCAAGAGGTGTCAGTCTCTGATCTGCGTTATCCTGTCTGAGCAGCAATCGATATTCAGAGCGAGAAGTCATCATTCGATAAGGTTCGTGATTTTCCTTCGTTACCAGATCATCAATAAGTACGCCAATATAACCCTGGGAACGATCAATGACAATCTGCTCACGCCCCAGTACTTCCAACGCTGCATTGATTCCGGCTACCAGGCCCTGACTGGCTGCTTCCTCATATCCGGAACTTCCATTAAACTGTCCTCCGCTGAACAATCCATGAATGTTTTTAAACTCCAAAGTCGGATAAAGCTGCCTTGGGTTAATACAATCATACTCTATCGCATAAGCATTTTTCACAATTTTTGCATGCTCAAGTCCGGCAACTGAATGATACATTTCGTGCTGCACATCTTCAGGAAGAGAACTGGACATACCGCCCACATACATTTCATTCGTATAAAGACCTTCTGGCTCTATAAAGACCTGATGTCGGTTCTTATCTGCAAACCGAACCACTTTATCCTCAATAGAAGGGCAATATCTCGGACCAGTTCCTTCAATCATACCGGAATACAATGGAGACCGGTCCAGATTATTTCGGATAATCTCATGAGTCTTTTCATTTGTATAAGTCAACCAACAGGATGCCTGCTCAATCTGTACGGATTCCGGATCCGTTGTAAAGGAAAAGGGCACCACTCTCTTGTCACCAAACTGCTCTTCCATCTTACTGTAATCAATGGAGCGGCTATCGATTCTCGCTGGTGTTCCGGTTTTAAAGCGATACATCTCAATTCCCAGCTTTTTCAGAGAATCTGTCAGGTAATTTGCTGCCTGAAGACCATTTGGACCCGTATAAGTGCTTACATCACCATAAATACAGCGTGCTTTTAAGTATGTTCCCGTACACAAAACTGCCGCTCTCGCATGATAAATAGCACCAGAATATAGTCTGACACCCGTGACAGCTCCATTCTCGACCATTATTTCCGTCACTTCTCCCTGCACAATCTGGAGATGATCGGTATTTTCCAGCACCTGACGCATGGCGCGACTGTATTCTGCCTTATCAGCCTGAGCGCGAAGGGAATGAACAGCTGGTCCTTTTGATACATTCAGCATTTTTGACTGAATAAAGGTTTTATCAATCACTTTACCCATCTCTCCACCCAGAGCATCCAATTCCCGCACCAGATGTCCCTTGGAACTACCTCCAATATTGGGATTACAGGGCATCAGTGCAATACTGTCCACACTGACCGTAAAGATAACGGTCTCTAATCCGAGTCTTGCGCAGGCCAGAGCTGCCTCGCATCCGGCATGTCCGGCACCTACTACTACTACATCTACATTTTCTTCCAAAAAGGGCATCTTGGTTCCTCCCTATTTACCCATACAAAATTTACTGAAAATCTCATTGACCAGATCTTCCCCTGCCGATTCACCGATAATAGATCCAAGTGTTTCGTAAGCATCCATCAAATCAATGGAGAAAAAGTCTTCCGGCATACCAAGCTCCAGACTTTCCTTAACCTTCTCCAAACTTTCCTTCGCATTTCTCATAGCAGTCTGATGACGGATGTTCGTCAGATACACCTGGTCATTAAAGGAAATATTACCGGACAAAAACATGGATTCAATCAGATCAGATAATTCATCCATTCCGGTCTCCTCTCTTGCTGAAATGCATACCGAAGGTTTGGAAAGTTTTTTCTGAATTTCTTCCGGACCGGTTACCGTAGCAAGATCTGTCTTGTTCAATAAGACAATGACATTTTCATCCTGCAAAAAAGAGATAATCTCCTCATCATTTTCATCCAAAAGTGCAGAACTGTCAACTACATACAGAATTAAATCCGCATCCTGTACTGCTTCTTTTGCCCGTTCCACTCCAATCTTTTCCACCGGGTCGTCTGTTTTCCGAATACCGGCCGTATCCACAATATGAAGACTCAACCCTTTTAACTGAATCTGCTCTTCCAGAATATCTCTGGTAGTTCCAGCCATATCCGTTACAATGGCCCGATTACTTCCCACCAGTACATTCATCAAAGAAGATTTACCTGCATTTGGCTTTCCGATAATCACTGTACGGATTCCTTCTTTTAAAATTCTGCCATTTTGGGCAGAAATCAACAGCTGGTCTGCATTTTTCAGAAGGTTATCCACCTTATCCCCAAGCTTTTGTGTGTATCCATCAAGACTGATATGTTCCGGATCGTCCAATGCAGATTCAATAAATGCAATTTCATAGAGAATTTCTTCCCGCATTTCTTTAATCTTCCGCTGAAGAGATCCTTTCAGCTGACGGACAGAGCTTTTCAATGCATAGTTGTTTTTTGCGTCGATCACATCCATCACCGCTTCCGCCTGGGACAGATCAATTCGTCCATTTAAAAACGCGCGTTTTGTAAATTCTCCTGGTTCTGCAGGTCTTGCTCCACAGCGGATGGCCAGTTCCAACACCTTTTTCATTACAAATACGCCGCCATGACAGTCAATTTCCACTGTATCTTCCGCCGTATAGCTGTGAGGACCTTTCATCAGCAGTACGATCACTTCATCAATGGTCTCTTCTCCATCCACAATCGTTCCATAATGAATGGTATAGGACGGCTGCTCTGACAATACTTTTCCTTCTTTATACGGACGAAACATTTTCTCTCCAATAGAAAATGCATCTTCCCCGCTGATTCGGATTACACCAATTCCCGCTCCGGTCATCGGTGTCGCAATTGCCGCAATTGTATCACTTTTATACATGCCATTCACCAAAAAGAGGACGCTTATTCGCGTCCTCCACCCCTTTTGTCTTTGTTTCGATTGTAATTACCGCTGCGTCTTCCCGGTCCATTGTTGTAACGACGATACCGGTTATTTTCTCTCAGCTGAACTCCCTCTTTCAGAGATACCACTACTTTACGGAACGGTTCTTCTCCTTCACTGTGCGTTTCCACATAACGGTCATTCTGCAGTGCGGAGTGAATCACTCTTCTCTCATAGGGATTCATTGGTTCCAATGTTACCGGTTTTCCGGTTCTGCGTACTTTAGAAGCAATATTCTTTGCAAGATTTTCCAGAGTATCTTTTCTTCTCTGTCGATAATTTTCCGTATCTACTTTTACACGGATATAATCATCTTCCCCTTTATTAACGACCAGGCTTACCAGATACTGAAGAGAATCCAGTGTCTGACCTCTCTTGCCAATCAATACCCCCATATCATCACCGGCAAGATCAATATCAAGTGTTCTCTCTTCTTTATTCTCTTCCATGCTCACGGTTGCTTTCAGATCCATCGCCTCTAATACATCCATCAGGAATTTTTCTGCACGTTCTGCAGTTTCCATCACTTTGCGTGCACGGATTCTGGCTGGTTTGCTGCCGATACCAAGAAAACCATTACTTCCTTTTTCCAGAACTTCATATTCCATTCTGTCAGAAGTTGTCTCCAGCTTAATGGCAGCTTCCATGACAGCATCTTCTACTGTTTTCCCCGTAAACTCTCTGTATTCCATCCCCGGTTCCTCCTCCTTATTTTTTGGTCTTTTCGTTAAACTTGCGAACCATGTCTGCTTTGGATGCAAGACTTCCCGGTTTTTCTGCATTCTTATAATAGTTTGTAGCTGCCTCCATGGCTGCTTTCTTCTCTTCTTCCGTCATTTTCTTAATTCTGCTTTGAGAATCAACGGTACGGGTATCTGCTTTTGCAATATTTGTAATATTCTGAGCAGGAAGACCTTTCTTCTCACGAAGACGGTTGTTCTTCTCTACATTCGCCTTCATAATAGCATCAATATCCAGCTTGTCCAGATGCTTATTAATCAGGAACTGCTGAATTCCTCTTACCACTGCACCCATGATCCAGTAAAGTCCCATACCTGCAGGAAGTGATAAACAAAACCATGCAGACATCAGCGGCATCATCATGTTCATGGACTTCATGGTCGCATTCATGGAATCGTTCCCGTTTCCTGAAGACGGCTGCGGCATCATACGAACGTTGAGCCACTGAGTCAGTGCTGCCAGAACCGGAACCAGAATTGCACCGAATACCATCAGATACTGTCCTGTCGTAAATCCGGATTTGATCATATTCATCGGTGAGTTTGCAATATTAATCAGAACGAAATCATTCAGATGGCTGATAGAAGCATGCGTGCTGTCAATCAGTGCAGTCATGTTCGGGAACTGATCAGCCAGCATATCCCAGGTTGCTTTTCCTGTCTCCTGCAGCCGATACAGCACATCCACAACCGTGTTCATCTGGGTGAAATCTTTTCCAACATATGCGGTCATGGCGCCATTTTTACTCAGCTCCTGCATGAATTCCACTCCACCTGCGGTATTCATGATCTCGGTAGCAAGCTCCGTGAACACATCTTTGACACCGGTTACATAAGCTGGTACTCTCATAATTACCTGATACAGAGCAAACAAAATCGGCATCTGAATCAGCAGCTGTACACAGCTTCCCGTTGGTGAAACGCCATACTTGGTGTAGATTGCTTTGGTTTCTTCATTCATAGCCATCATGGACGCTTCATCTTTTTTATTCTGATACTTCTTCTGAACTGCCTGTATCTCCGGATTCATCTTTGCAGAGAATTTGGAAAACTTCTGCTGCTTGATTGTCAACGGCAGCATCAGAAGATAGATAATAATCGTAAATAAAATAATACATAAACCAATATTCTGGATACCAAATACACCATCAAGAAAATTAAACAGTGCGTTCATAATCCAGCCAAGAATTCTTGCCACATCCCCAATAATGAATGTACTGTTCTGGGTCAATACAATACCTGTCAAAATAAACCTCCTTCAATTTATGGAACTGGGTCATATCCTCCTTTAGAAAAAGGATTGCACCTCAATATTCTCCATAATGCCAGTAAACTGCCCTTCACCGCTCCATATTTCTGAATGGCTTCCAGTCCGTATTGGGAGCAGCTTGGTATATAAGGGCATTTCGTGCTTTTTAACGGTGATAAATATTTCTGATAAAATCGAATCAGATAAATCATAATTGTTTTCATACTAATATTCCATGAAGCTTTCCCAAGTGCTGCAGTGCACTTCCAATATCCTGGCAGGTCTTATCCTTTGCACTCTTCCTTGCGATGACTACCATATCCAAACCACTATTGAACATGTCTTCCTGTAGTCGGTAACTTTCCCTGATCAGCCTGGTTACCCTGTGTCTTACAATACTGTTTCCAACCTTTTTGCTGACCGATATTCCAAGCCGGTTGCGGCCTGTCTGATTTTCCAGAACATACATAACAAGATAACGGTTGGCATAAGACTTCCCGTTCTTATATACATTCTGGAAATCAGCATTTCGTTTCAATGACTCCGAAAATTTCATTGATACTCCTTATAAAAGCCTAGAAGAAAAGGCCACATATATGCGGCCTACGCTGATAACTGCTTTCTTCCTTTTAATCTTCTAGCTGCTAAAACTTTTCTTCCTCCCGGAGTACTCATTCTTGCTCTGAATCCGTGAACTTTCGCTCTGGAACGTTTCTTCGGCTGAAATGTCATTTTCATAAAGGGCACCTCCTTACTTATTCCAATACTACCATATGTTAAAAAACACTATTTCAATTATACGCAGAGACCCTCAGGAAGTCAAGTAAATCCGGCATTTTTTTATTTTAAAAAAGTTTTCCACATTTTTGTGGATAACTTGTGGATAATTTGTGTATATAACCTCTTTTTCCCCGTTACGGCTTGATATCTCAGCAAATTTATTGTATTATTTACCTTGAGAGACTAGCCGCTTTGCAGGTGTGAAAAATATGGTTTTTCTAGTTTTCCACACCCTGGCAATTCTTTTTATCAACAACTTGGGAGAAAAGGGATATGGATACACAACTGGAACTATTAACTGAAAAATGGGACGGAATCCTGCAGACCATCCGGCGGGAAAATGACTTATCGAAAGTAGCATTCGAAACATGGCTGCTTCCTCTGAAGATATTCAGAATCGAAGATCATGTTCTGAAAATTACGGCTCCCTTCGAACAAGCTGTTACTTATGTGGAAAATAAATATAAAATCTTTCTCTATGTGGCAGTTGCAGAAGCTATGGGAGAAGAATATGAGATCGAGATTATCACTGAGGATGAAGCCTCCAAGGAAAAAGCTTATATTCCTCAGCCAAAGAAAATCCCTGCCCCTGTTCCCATGGATGATAAGAAAACCAATCTGAATCCAAAATATACATTTGATACTTTTGTCATCGGCAGCAACAACCGGTTTGCCCATGCGGCCTCTGTGGCTGTAGCGGAATCTCCGGGAAAAGAATATAATCCGCTGTTCTTATATGGAGGCGTTGGACTGGGAAAAACCCACTTGATGCACTCTGTTGCCCATTATATTCTTCAGAAAGATCCGACCAAAAAGGTTCTTTATGTAACTTCTGAAGTATTTACGAATGAGCTGATCGATTCCATTCGTAATGGAAATAACACCAGTATGACAAAATTCCGTGAAAAATACCGGAATATTGATGTTCTTCTCATTGATGACGTCCAATTCATTATCGGAAAAGAAAGTACGCAGGAGGAATTTTTCCATACCTTCAACGCACTTCACAGTGCCAATAAGCAGATCATTATCTCCAGTGACCGTCCTCCAAAAGACATGGAAACACTGGAAGCGAGGTTACAATCCCGCTTTGAATGGGGTCTGATTGCTGATATTTCCTCACCGGATTACGAGACCAGAATGGCCATTCTCCGTAAAAAAGAGGAACTGGATGGCTACAATATTGATGATGAAGTGATCCGCTATATTGCTACCAATATCAAATCCAACATTCGTGAGCTGGAAGGCGCACTAAATAAACTGGTTGCCCTTTCCAATTTGGAAAAAAGAGAAATCAACATCTCCATGGCTGAGGAAGTATTAAAAGATATTATTTCTCCGAACAGCAAACGCGAGGTTACCCCTCAGGTCATCCTGGATGTGGTAGCAGAACACTACGGAGTTTCATCCAGTGATATTATCGGTTCAAAACGAAACTCGGAAATCGTGGTTCCACGACAGATTGTCATGTATTTATGCCGTGAAATTACCGATACCTCCTATAAAGCCATCGGAATCCTCCTTGGAAACCGTGACCATTCCACGATTATCAGTGGCGATAGCAAGGTACGTGACAAACTGGCTTCGGGCGATTCTTCACTGAAGAGCAACATCGATACCATCAAGAAAAAGCTCAGCGCAGGCTGATTTTTTGATAATCTCCTATATAATAGGAAGCAACTCAGATTTTTATTAACATTTTTTTGTGAATATCATGTAGATAACATGTGGAGAAGTGGATCAGTTTTTCGAGGCTGTTTATAACTCTCCGTTTCTTCACATGCTTATGTGCAGATTTCCACATTCATTTTTTCAGAAAAAATCCTTTTACCACAGGGCTTGTACGACTTATTCACAAATCCACACCCCCTACGGCTATGAAGACGGATTTACACCATAAAAACACAGATACACCCACGAAAGGAGTTATACACATGAAATTAATCTGCTCTAAAGCGAATCTCCTGAAAGGAGTTAACATTGTTTCTAAAGCAGTTCCATCTAAAACCACCATGTCCATTCTGGAATGCATTCTTATAGATGCCTCTGCCAATGAAATTAAATTTACAGCCAACGATATGGAACTTGGAATCGAAACCATCGTAGAAGGTGAGATTTTAGAAAAAGGCATCATTGCCATTGATGCAAAAGTATTTTCTGAGATTGTCCGTAAACTTCCGGACAATGAAGTCACCATTGATAGTGACAGTAATTATCAGATTTCCATTACCTGTGAGAAAGCTAATTTCCATATTTCCGGTAAATCCGGTGAAGATTTTTCCTATCTCCCCTATATCGAAAAAACGGATTTTATATCCATTTCTCAGTTCACCTTAAAAGAGCTGATTCGCCAGACTATTTTCTCCATTGCGGATAACGATAACAATAAACTGATGACAGGTGAACTTTTTGAGGTCCATAACAATGAGTTTAAAGTTGTATCACTGGACGGACATCGTATTTCTATCCGTAAAATTGAGTTAAAAGATTCCTATCCAGATCGTAAAGTCATTGTTCCTGGTAAATCACTTCAGGAAGTCAGCAAGATTTTATCTGGCGAAACTGAAGATGAAGTGCGTATTTTCTTTACCGGAAATCATATCGTATTTGAATTTGACAATACGATTGTTGTTTCCCGTCTTATTGAGGGAGAGTATTTTAAGATTAACCAGATGCTTTCCAGTGATTATGAGACAAAATTTGTGATCAATAAAAAAGAGATGTTAAGTTGTATCGATCGTGCAACTCTTCTGGTAAAAGAAGGAGATAAAAAGCCGATTGTATTTAGAATTACTGATGAAAATATGGAGATCAGCATTAATTCCCAGCTGGGTTCCATGAAAGAAGATATTGATATTCAAAAAGAGGGCAAAGATATTCTGATTGGTTTCAATCCGAAATTTCTCATTGATGCCCTTCGTGTCATTGATGATGAAGAGGTTACAATTTACATGGTAAATCCGAAAGCTCCATGCTATATCAGGGATGAAGAAGAAAAATATGTTTATTTGATTCTTCCAGTAAATTTTAATGCTTCAGCAAATTAAGGATGGAAAATATGCAGGAAATTAAATTAAGAGATGAATTTATCAAACTTGGCCAGGCATTAAAAGCAGCCGGACTGGTTGGTTCCGGTGTGGATGCAAAACTGGTTATCCAGGACGGTCTTGTAAAAGTCAATGGCGAAACGGAAGTTCAGAGAGGAAAAAAGCTTTATGATGGGGATATGGTGACCTTTGAAGGAGAAACCATCCGCATTGTGAAATAACAGCTGCGCGGTATTATGTTTATAAAATCTATTAGTCTTCAGAATTATCGAAATTATAAAAATTTGAGTCTTGATTTTGATCCGAAGACGAACATTTTCTATGGGGATAATGCCCAGGGAAAGACAAATATTCTGGAAGCTGTCTATGTAAGCGGGACAACCAGATCACATAAAAGCGCAAAAGACCGGGAACTGATTTATTTTGGGGAAGAAGAAGCCCACATCTGTACCATCATGGAAAGGAATGGACTGGATCATAAGATCGATCTTCATCTGAGAAAAAATAAAACCAAGGGAATTGCCATAGATGGAATTCCGATTCGAAAGGCCAGTGAACTCTTTGGCCTGGTACATTTTGTGTTTTTTTCCCCGGAGGATCTGTGCATTATAAAGAACGGCCCGTCTGAAAGAAGACGATTTATCGACTCAGAATTATGTCAACTAGATAAGGTTTACCTTCATGAACTGGCCAATTATAACAAAATCGTTTTGCAAAGAAATAAACTGTTGAAAGAAATTCATTTTCGACAGGATTACAGAGAGGTACTTGAAATTCTGGACCTACAGCTGATAAAATATGGCAGGGAGATCATTCGGCGGCGTACACTTTTTGTACAGGAACTGAATGAAATCATTCAGGAAATTCACCAGAAACTGTCTGGAGGACAGGAACAGATTGTGCTGGGGTATGAAGCCAATGTACAGGAAGATCAGCTGGAACAAAAGCTTCAGGATCACATGGATCGGGATATTCATCTGAAGACCACTACCGCAGGGCCTCACAGGGATGACCTTTCCTTTCTGGTAAATGATATTGACATCCGCAAGTTCGGATCTCAGGGGCAACAGAGAACTGCTGCTCTGTCTTTGAAGCTGTCTGAAATTGAGCTGGTGAAGCGTCGCGTTCATGATACACCGGTGCTTCTTCTGGACGACGTATTGTCTGAGCTGGACAGCAGCAGGCAAAACTATTTATTAAACAGCATCGAAAATATACAGACATTGATTACATGTACCGGATTGGATGAATTTATTAATCATCGTTTTTCGGTCAATAAGATTTATAAAGTCAGCGGTGGAAATGTAACTGTGAAAAATTAACAGGAGGCGGATCAATGAATAACGAATACGGAGCAGATCAAATTCAGATTTTGGAGGGACTGGAAGCAGTCAGAAAGAGACCGGGAATGTATATTGATGATACATCTTTCAGAGGCCTTCATCATCTGGTATATGAGATTGTAGACAATTCCATTGATGAGGCTCTTGCAGGGTATTGTACCCATATACAGGTAACCATTCATAAAGATAATTCGATCACGGTAGAGGATGATGGCCGTGGAATTCCTACAGGTATTAACCATAAAGCAGGAAAACCCGCAGTTGAAGTCGTATTTACCGTGCTGCATGCCGGCGGAAAATTCGGCGGTGGAGGATACAAGGTATCAGGAGGTCTTCACGGTGTAGGAGCTTCTGTTGTAAATGCTCTTTCTGACTGGCTGGAAGTTACCATTTACAGCGAAGGAAAGATTTATAAACAGCGGTATGAGAGAGGCAAAGTATGTTATCCGCTGGAAGTGGTTGGTACCTGTCTTCCAAGTAAGACTGGTACGTCGGTCAGCTTCCTTCCGGATGAGACAATGTTTGAGGTGACAGAATACGATTTCAAGACACTGCAGACCAGACTGCGTGAGATGGCATTCCTGACCAAAGGGCTTAAGATTACTTTGACCGATGAGAGGGTAGAGCCGGTACTTTCCAAGGTGTACCACTATGAAGGCGGTATTCAGGAGTTTGTACAGTATTTGAACAAGAGTACCACGCCGATCTATGATGACATTATTTACTGCGAGGGCGTGAAGGATGGTGTGCAGGTGGAAGTTGCATTCCAACACAACGATTCTTATTCTGAGAACTGCTACAGCTTTGTAAATAATATTAATACCCATGAAGGCGGAACTCATCTGACCGGATTTAAGAATGCCCTGACCAGGACATTTAATGATTATGCAAGAAAAAATAAACTTCTGAAAGACAGTGAAAACAACCTTTCAGGAGAAGATATCCGTGAGGGACTGACAGCCATTATCAGTGTCAAGATCAGTGAGCCCCAGTTCGGTGGACAGACCAAGCACAGCCTTGGAAATACGGAGGCAAAGAGTGCAGTAGACGGCATTGTATCCGAGCGTCTGACGGTTTATCTGGAGCAGAATCCGCAGGTGGCAAAGATGATCCTTGATAAGTCTATTCTGGCTCAGAGAGCCCGTGAGGCGGCCAGAAAGGCAAGAGATCTGACCAGAAGAAAATCTGCTCTTGATACGTTTGCACTGCCCGGAAAATTGGCAGATTGTTCCGATAAGGATCCGGTAAACTGCGAGATCTACATCGTAGAGGGAGATTCCGCAGGCGGTTCTGCGAAGACGGCCCGTAACCGGAATACCCAGGCAATCCTGCCGCTCCGAGGCAAGATTCTGAATGTGGAGAAAGCACGTCTTGACCGTATTTACGGGAATGAAGAGATTAAATCCATGATCACGGCATTTGGTACCGGTATTCATGAAGATTTTGATATTTCTAAACTGAGATATCACAAGATCATCATTATGACGGATGCCGATGTGGACGGTGCCCATATCAGTACATTGCTCTTAACCTTCTTATACCGGTTTATGCCGGAGCTGATCCGTCAGGGATATGTGTATCTGGCACAGCCGCCTTTGTACAAGGTAGAAAAGAACAAAAAAGTATGGTATGCCTACAGTGATGAAGAACTGAATGATATTCTGACGGAGATCGGCCGCGATCAGAACAACAAGATTCAGCGTTACAAAGGTCTGGGAGAGATGGATGCAGAGCAGCTCTGGGAGACAACCATGGATCCGGAGCGTCGTGTGCTTTTAAGGGTTACCATGAATGAGGAGCAGACCTCTGAGATTGATCTTACCTTTACTACCCTGATGGGAGATAAAGTAGAGCCGAGAAAAGAATTCATCGAAGCTAATGCGAAATACGTGAAGAATCTGGATATATAGTCTGAATATGGGGATTAGATGATGGAAGATAATATTTTTGATAAAATTCATGAAGTAGACTTGAAAGAGACCATGGAGACCTCTTACATTGATTATGCAATGAGTGTCATCGCGTCCAGAGCGCTCCCTGATGTCAGGGACGGTTTAAAACCGGTACAGCGCCGTGTGCTCTACTCTATGATAGAACTGAATAACGGACCTGATAAGCCTCACAGAAAATGTGCCCGTATTGTCGGCGATACCATGGGTAAATATCATCCCCATGGAGACAGCTCTATCTATGGAGCCCTGGTTAATATGGCACAGGAGTGGTCCACCCGTTACCCGTTAGTAGACGGTCATGGAAATTTTGGCTCCGTGGATGGTGACGGTGCAGCTGCCATGCGTTATACTGAGGCACGTTTAAGCAAGATTTCCATGGAGATGCTGGCAGACATTAACAAAGATACGGTTGATTTTGTACCGAACTTTGATGAAACGGAGAAAGAGCCGTCGGTACTGCCGTCCAGATATCCGAACCTTCTGGCAAACGGAACTTCCGGTATTGCCGTTGGTATGGCAACCAATATTCCGCCCCACAACCTGAGGGAGATTATTGGTGCGGTAGTAAAGATTATTGATAATCGTATTGAAGAGGACAGAGAAACTGGCATTGACGAAGTGCTGGATATTGTAAAGGGACCGGATTTTCCGACAGGTGCGGAGATCCTTGGTACAGCAGGAATCAACGAAGCTTACAGAACCGGACGTGGAAAGATCAGGGTACGTTCCGTGAGCAACATTGAAGCCATGCCAAATGGAAAGAACCGGATCGTTGTCACAGAAATTCCGTATATGGTTAATAAAGCCCGCCTGATTGAGAAGATTGCGGAGCTGGTAAAAGACAAGAGAATTGACGGAATTACCCATATTGCCGATGAGTCCAGCCGTGAAGGCATGAGAATCAATATCGAGCTTCGAAAAGACGTGAATCCAAATGTGATTTTAAATCAGCTGTATAAGCATACACAGCTGCAGGATACGTTTGGTGTTATTATGCTGGCTCTGGTTGATAATGAACCAAGAGTATTAAATCTTCTGGAGATGCTGCAGTATTATCTGGCACATCAGGAAGATGTTGTAACGAGAAGAACCAAATACGAACTGAATAAAGCGGAAGAGCGTGCCCACATCTTACAAGGCCTGCTCATTGCGCTGGATAACATTGACCGTGTGATCCAGATTATCCGCGGTTCCCAGACGGTTCAGATTGCAAAAGCTTCCCTGATTGAGGAGTTTGCACTGGATGATGTACAGGCACAGGCCATTGTTGATATGCGTCTGCGTACACTGACCGGTCTGGAACGCGACAAGATTGAAAAAGAGTATGAAGATCTGATGGCACGGATTGATTACCTGAAAGGCATCCTGGCGGACGAGAAGAAGCTTCTCGGTGTAATCCGCGAGGAAATTATGCTGATCTCTGATAAATACGGAGATGACCGGAGAACCAAGATTGGTTATGATGAGTTTGATCTGAGTATGGAAGATCTGATTCCGGTCAGTGATTCTGTCATTACCATGACACATCTGGGATATATCAAACGTATGACCGTAGATAATTTCCGCAGCCAGAACCGCGGCGGCAAGGGTATTAAAGGTATGCAGACACTGGATGAAGATTTTATTGAAGAGATCTTCATGACCACGACGCATCATTACCTGATGTTCTTTACCAACTTCGGACGGGCATACCGTATGAAGGCCTATGAGATTCCGGAGGCAGGAAGAACCGCAAGGGGAACTGCCATCATCAACCTTCTGCAGCTGCAGCCGGGTGAGAAGATCTCTGCAGTCATTCCGGTAAAAGAGTGGGATGAAACCAATTATCTCATTATGGCTACCAGAGACGGCATTGTGAAGAAGACGAAGATGAAGGATTACTCCAACATCCGGAAGACAGGTCTTCTGGCTATCAGTCTCCGTGAAGGTGATGAGCTCATTGAGGTGAAGATCACCGATGGTAATGACGACGTGATTCTGATTACGAAGAATGGTATGAGTATCCGGTTCCATGAGACCGATGTACGTACTACAGGACGTGTTTCCATGGGTGTTATTGGTATGAATCTGGATGAAGATGATGAAGTGGTTGCCATGCAGCTTGACCGTCAGGGCGAGTATCTTCTGATTGTTTCTGAAAATGGATACGGAAAAAGAACTTTAACCTCTGAATTCCATGTACAGAATCGTGGCGGTAAAGGTCTGAAGTGCTATAAGATTATGGATAAGACCGGCTGTGTGATCGGTGCCAAGGCAGTCAATGACGGCAATGAGATTATGATGATTACCAATGAGGGAATCGTAATCCGTACCGGCTGTGATGATATTTCTCTTCTTAAGAGAATTACTTCCGGTGTGAAACTCATGGACATCAAGGCGGAAGAAGGCATCAAGGTAGCCAATATTGCAAAGGTAAGACAGGAAGTTTCTCAGGATAATGACCTGGAGGATGGATTTGAAGAGTCTGTAGAATCCATGGAAGAGTCAGAAACGGAGTCTGAAGAATGAAAAGAATCTTATTGATGGTATTCCGTAATATCATCTTTGTTCCATATTGGTTTTGTCAGCTTCTCTGGTATGCGGCCCATACGGACAGCATACCGGAGGAGAAAAAGCTGGCACTGCTGAAAAAAATCGTAGCACATGCCAATGCGGGCGGCAATGTGACGGTAAAGGCATATGGTACGGAACATATCCCGCGTGATGGAAGCTTTATGTTTTATCCGAATCATCAAGGACTTTATGATGTGCTGGCAATCATTGATACCTGTCCGCGTCTGTTTTCTGTTGTCATGAAAAAAGAACTGAAAGACATCTTTTTCTTAAAACAGGTTTTTCAGATTATGGGAGCTTATGCACTGGACAGAGAAGATGTGCGTCAGTCCATGAAGGTGATTCAGCAGGTGAGCCAGGATGTGGCAGCAGGCAGAAACTTCCTGATCTTCCCGGAGGGTACCAGATCCAGAGATGGAAATGAACTAGGGGAATTCAAAGGCGGTTCATTTAAATGTGCCATGAAGGCAAAATGCCCCATTATACCGGTAGCCATTATTGATTCTTATAAAGCATTCGATACCAGCTCTACGGAAAATGTAAATGTACAGATACATTATCTGGAACCGATTACATACGATGAATACAAGATGTTGAAGACGACAGAAGTTGCAAAAATTGTGAAAGAAAAAATCAAAAATACTATTGACAATTACACAACCTGTTAGTATAATATACAATGCGTCGCGAAATGAGGCGCGGAGAAATACTCAAGTGGCTGAAGAGGCGCCCCTGCTAAGGGTGTAGGTCGGGTGACCGGCGCGAGGGTTCAAATCCCTCTTTCTCCGTTTTCTTTTATCAAAATAACAACTAAAAACAAATTAAAAAAATTGAAAAAAGTTGTTGACAAGATAAAAGAGATATGATAAGATAGTCAAGTCGTCGCGAGAGAACGAATGACAAAGACAAACAATGAACCTTGATAATTAAATAGTGCTTTAAAGATCTTCGAAAATTCTTTTTGAAAATTTTTAAACGAACAGCTTTAACTTATATAAGTCAAAAGCA